>NZ_JASCQJ010000010.1:0-97199 GCF_033043255.1 Clostridium lamae
ATGAGGTGTTAGAAAATATAAATGATACAAATAATAATAAAAAGATAAATAAAGATATTGTTAATAAGTTAGATCAATTATTAATAATGGTAGATATGATTGAGAGCAAGGAAGAAAAGGATTTAAAATCAATTGCTATTAATAGTAAAATATGTTTAATTATAAATAGTATTTTAGCTATTCTGATAATCATAGGCTTCATATATAACATTATTATTTAAATGACATGGAAAAATTTATTAAAGGACAGTAGTTTTACTTTTCATTATAAATAACTACTGTCCTCTCATTATTATAATATTTCTTTATCATGTGACTTCTTTAGAGTAAATTCAAATTTAACTCCATCTTCTGTGTTACATAGAGTATAAGAACTTTCATGTAAAGTTAAAATTCTTTTTACTATTGCAAGTCCTAGACCATTACTATTATTTGAAGAATTTCTTGCTTTATCTATTCTATAGAATTTATTATATAAATTCTCTATTTCATCATCAGGGATATGAGCTCCTTTGTTTTCAATAGAAATAGTAACTAACTCATCATCACTATTTAACATAACAATTACGTTATTTTTAGATGGTGTATATTTTAATGCATTACTTAATAGATTAGTTATAACTTGTTCTAGTTGAAATATATCACCTAAAACATAGCAATATTCTAAATCAGTTTTTAATTCTAAGTTTATTTCATTTGAATCAAATTCTAATTTAAAACTTTTTAAAAGCTTTTGAATTAATCTTAATATATTGAATCTTTCAATTACTAACTCTAAATTACCTGATTCTAATTTTGATAGTTCTAACATATTGGTAACTAATTTGTTCATTTTATGAGATTCATCAATTATTGTCTCAATATAAATCAAAGCATCTTTACCTGATACTATTCCGTCCTTTAATCCTTCAGCATATCCTTCAATAATTCCTATAGGAGTTTTCAAATCATGTGAAACACTTGCAACAAAATCTTTTCTCATTTCTTCTAGTTTACGTTCTTTTTCAATATCTTCTTCTAGCTTTTTATTTTTATGCTTTAAGTCTTCTAAAGCATTTTTTAAGGTTGAAGATAAAAAGTTTAATGTTATTGCAAGATTACCTATTTCATCTTGTGATGTTTCTTCGCATTTTGCGGTAAAATCCATAGCTGACATTCTTTTAGCTACTTTGTTAATGTTAACTAATGGCTTCGAAATTAAGTTTGCATAAACAGAAGAAAGAAAAATTCCTACTATAGTAAATCCTAAAAACAAGTAAAAATAGAATTCTCTAATTACATCAGTAGCCTCATTAATAGGTTGCATAGAAGATACAGTAACTACTATAGAATCATTTTTTGAATTTAATGACATAGGAGTTAAAATACCTATCTTTCTAGTATTACTATACTCATTTTCAAAAACACTAGTCTGAGATTTACCAGTTGTAAGAACCTTATTAATTAGATACTTATCGTCTATAAGCTCCTTACAAAATGATGTTAGTGTTTGAAAATCAGCATCATTATTATTATAATTTAGAAGATATTTAAGTTTTCCATCTGTAGAAAATATGGCAATTTTTGAGTTTGTTGATTGCTCAAATCTAAACAAGGCTTCTGTTAACCTATTTTGATTTGAAATATCATACGAATACATTTCACTAAATTTTATTGCTTCTCTTGTCATACCATTAATTTTTTTATTTAAGTAGAAATTTTCGAAAAATAGTACTTGGAACAACATACTGCAAATTAAAACCATAAATATTAATCCAAATGTTATTGTAAATAATTTTTTTGATAGACTAAATTTTCTTCTTTGCTTCAAATCTATATCCACTTCCTCTGACAGTAATAATATAAGAGGCTTTTTCTCCAAGCTTTTCTCTTAATCGTTTTATATTAGTATCTACTGTTCTTAAATCACCATAATAGTCTAATCCCCAAACATTATCTAAAATAGTGTCTCTTGATAAAGCTATTCCTTCGTTATCAGATAAATAAGAAAGAAGTTCAAATTCCTTAGGTGAAAGATTAATAATTTCTTCATTAATTTTAACTTCATGAGATAATTTGTTTATAGTTAACCCATCATATTCATTTAAATTTGAAAATGTATCTTCGGCAGTTCTTTTAAGTAGAGCTTTTACCTTGGCAACTAAAACTTTAGGAGAAAATGGTTTAGTCATATAATCATCTGCTCCCATTTCATATCCAAAAAGTTTATCTTGTTCTTGTCCTTTTGCTGTTAGTAAGATAACAGGAACAGAAGATATTTTTCTTATCATTTCTAAAACTGTTATACCATCGACTTTAGGCATCATTATATCTAGTATAACTAAATCTATTTTGCTAGACATAAAGTAGTTTAATCCTTCATCACCATCAGATGCCTCTATAATATTGAACCCCTCTTTTAAAAAATAATCTCTTAGTAAAAATCTTATACGTATTTCATCTTCAATTATTAAGATATTCTTTTTCATAAAAGCCCTCCTTTTAACATCATTATAATTATTATAAATGCCAATAAAAATATGGTAAAGTATTATTAATAATTATTTAAATCAAAAAAATCTAATTGTGTAGATTATTACTTAAAACATAGATATAATTATATTAATATATTTTTAAGGGAGTCATATTATTTTCTAATAAATAATATGAGAGATGGGTGAACTATAATGTTTAAATTGAATTTTGATGCAAAAAGGCATTTTTTAGATAATGGATTAGAAGTTATAACTATTAAAAAGGATACAAAAATAAATTCTATTAATGTAGGAATAAAAGTTGGATCACTTTATGAGGAGCTAAATGAAAAAGGAATATCACATTTTATAGAACATATGCTATTTAAAGGTACTAAGAATAGAAATTATGAAGTTTTAAATGATGAATTAGAATTTCTAGGCGGAGAGTACAATGCATATACAGATTATACATCAACTGTTTATACAATTAGTTGTTTAGAAGAGGAATTGATAAATGCAATTGATATTTTAGGAGATATGATAATTAATCCTACATTTGATAGTAAGGAACTAGAAAAGGAAAGAGGAGTAATACTTGCAGAGATGAGAGCAAGTAAAGATGATATAGAAGACTTAAGTTTTAAAAGAATAAATGAATTAGCATTTGAAAGAAATCCGTTAAGATATGATGTTGCTGGATTGGAGAAAAATGTAAAATCATATAAGAGAAATGATTTATTAAATTATTATAGCAGATATTATATACCTAATAATTCATTAATAACTATTGTATCTTCTTTAGAACATGATGATGCTTTAAATGAGATTAAAAAGGTATTTTCATCATGGAAAGCTGGAGAAAAAACTGAAAAAACAATAATTAAAGAAAATAATAATCCTAAATTTGTAACTACAATTAAAAATAATATTGAGCAAAATACTATAGTATATTTATATACTTTTTATAATTTAAGTAAAGACTTAGAATTACCACTTAGAATTTTAAATCATAGGTTAGGAGAAAGCTCAAATTCTTTATTATTTAGAGAAGTAAGAGAAAAAAGAGGACTTGCATATGATATTTATACTAGTATAGATATGACAAATAATGTTAAGACTCTATATATATATACTTCAGTTGGAGAAGAAGACTTAAATTCAGCTATTGAAGCAATTGATGAAACTATATGCTCAATAAAAAATGGTGATTTAGCAATAGGGGAAAAAGATTTAGAACTTATGAAAAAAGTTCATAAAACAGCAGTCATTTCTACTTTAGAAGATCCATCAGAATTATGCAATTATATGTTACACCAAGGTCTAGATGGAGAAGATTTCTATGAGTTTGTTGATGATATGAAAAAACTTAATAGTCTAAATCTAAATAAGATTCATGAAGTTGCAAATACAGTATTAAATAATCCAACGATTCATATACTAAAGTCTAATTAACGTGGAGAAAATTATGAATGTAATTACAAAAATTGAGATACAAAAAAGAAATAAAGATAGAGTAAATATATATATTGATAATGATTATGCATTTTCTTTAAGTAATGAATTAGTATATAAGGAAGGACTCAAAGTTAATGACAAGGTAGACATAGAAAAAATCAATATCATTGCAAAGGAAGATAATTATTTAAAATGCAAAACAGCTGCATTTAGAATAGTAGAAAAAACTTATAAAAGTGAAAAAGAATTAAGAGAGAAACTTATATTAAAGGGATATGACAATGAAGCTATAACAAGGACTATGAACGTATTAAAAGAGTATAATTTTATTAGTGATGAAAATTATGTTAAGATGTACGTCAAAGATAAAAGTAGAATACAAGGTAAGAAGAAAATAAAATATGATTTAGCTAAAAAAGGTATTAATGATAAAATAATAGATGAACAGATTTATAGTATTGATAATGATGAAGAAAGAAATAATGCGTATAATTTAGCGATAAAAAAATATAATACAATAGCTAAAAGAGAGGAAGATAAGTTTAAGTTATCTCAAAAGTTATATAGATTCTTATTATCAAAAGGATATGACTATGATACAGTTTCATATGTTGTAAAAAAAATTACAAAGGTTGATGATAATTAATTATTAAAAAGGAGAGACATTAATGATTGAATATTTGCCACATATCATATGTGTCTTAATAATGATTTTTTCAATAAAGGAAAGCATTAAGGGATCGCTAGAAGATGAAAGTGCAAAATACTCACTAAATAGGTTAATATATTATTTTTCAATATTTATGACATTTTCGCTTATGCTTTTGAATTTAGAAAAGATATATTTGCTCATTTTAAAATATATTAGTGATAATCCTAATTTATATATTCTTAATAATAATATATTTAAAGCGTTGATTTTAGGTGTTTTGTTTCTTATAGTTCAATCAATTATTTACTGGATATTGAAATGTTTAAATGATCCTTTGACTAAAGCATATAATGTTTTATTGAATAAAGGAAAAGTTAGAATAATTTTATTTTCTACTCTTTTTGGTTCTTTAAAAGGTTTAGTAATTATACTAATAATGTTTATGGGGATAATTGCATACAATACTACCTTTGGAAGAGATAATAAGATAAATTTATTTAATAATATAAATGGTTATAGTAGATTAGAAAGCATAGTCACTATAAACAAACCTATTTTGCCTTACAATGATTTTAAAGAATATTTACCTGTAAATTCTAATGTAATCATATATTATAATGGAGTTACTTTGGAAGAGGGAATAAAATCATTACCAGAAATAGATGCTAAAGCTAAAGAAATAGTAAGTAGTGCTAAGACAGATAGGGAAAAGGCACAAAGGCTATATGCTTGGATCGGATCTAATATAAAATATGATTTCAATAAAGCTGAAAAAGCTTTAAGTCAAGAAGGAGTCTCAAATAGTGGTTCAATTGAGGCTTGGAATAGAAGAAGCGGAATATGTTTTGATTATGCATGTCTTTATGTTTCAATGGCGAAAGCTGTAGGATTAGGTAGTAGAATTATTACAGGAGATGCATATGATGGTCAAAATTATGGACCTCATGCGTGGAATCAAGTGTATCTTGAAGACGAAGGAACCTGGATAAATATAGACCCAACATTTTACTTATCTGGAGATTATTTTGATAATGCTGATTTTTATGAAGATCATCTAAATGAAGAAATTGCTGGAGAATGGATGTAAAATGTATGTTTTAGTAAGCTAAAAATAAAAAAAGTCCTATTACCTAAAAGGCTATAGGGCTTTTTTGTTTTTAGAAAGAATTAATCTAATTGCTTTTTCACAATCAGCGTCTGATGAATCTAATGACCAAGCCATATTAAAATAAATTAAAGCTTTTTTTACATCTTCTTTCATAGCATAACAATATGCTAAATTAAAATAATATTTACTTTCCTGTTGTATAGATAAAGCTGTCTTTATCATTTCAATGGCTTTGTCGAAATTTTTCAACTTAATAAAACAAACTCCGGAGTTATAATAAGAACATGCTGTATTTTCATTATTATCTATGGACATTTTGTATAACTCTATAGCCTTTTCATAGTCTTTAAGATTATAATATTTATTGCCTTCGTTGAAGAAATTCATAGATACCTCCTGGATATATTTTCTATTAATATAAGTATTACCTGTTTAATTAATTAATATTCAATATATGGCTCTTATATATTATTTGAGAATAAAATTAATAAATTTAATTAAACAATAAAATTCGACAAAGTTTTAAAAAATTACTTTATTTTTTTAGTTTTCTTTAATATAATGTATTTATATTTTTAGAATGGACTATAAAGATCGGGAGAGATGGTATGTGTAAGAAAAATCCTTATATTTTAGTGTTAGGGGCATCAATAGTAGATATTATAGGTTTTAGTAGAAGGAAGTATCATAAAAGGGATTCTATACCTGGCCATATAAAAATATCTCTAGGTGGTGTGTGTAGAAATATTGCTGAAAATTTAGCTAGAGTTAATGTTAATACAGAATTTATTTCTATCTTAGGTGGGGATGAACAAGGTAGAAATATATTAGCTAATTCTAAGGAAATAGGGTATTGTATGAAAAACTCTTTGATATTAGAAAGTGAATGTACACCAACTTATATGGCAGTTTTAAATGAAGAGGGGGAAATGGAATCAGCTATAGTAGATATGGAATGCTTAAATAAAATGGATTCTTCATTTATTGATTCAAAAGCAAGTATAATTGAAAATGCGGAATATGTTATTTTAGATGCTGATAATCCAAAACTTTTAGAATATATATTAACTAAGTTTGCAGGAAAAACTAAATTCATTTTAGATCCAGTTTCTGCATCAAAAGCAGAAAAAGTAAAACATTTAATTAAATATTTTCATACAATAAAACCAAATAGGTTAGAAACAGAACTTTTATGTGGATTTAAAATAGAAAATGATGAGGATTTAGTTAATGCTTCTAATTATTTTAGATCTTTGGGAGTAGAAAATGTATTTATCAGCTTAGATGCTGATGGGATATATTATAAGAATTCAAAGGAAGAAGGAAAAATAAAAACATCTTGTGTTGAAGTAAGAAACGTAACTGGAGCAGGAGATTCCTTTGTAGCAGGTGTTGGATATGGATATATGAATAATTTATCTATTAAAGATACTGTAAAATATGCCATTGCAATGTCTGTAGTAACTATAACACATGAAGAAACTATAAATCCAAGTATGAGTGAAGACTTTGTAAATGAATTTATTAAAGATATGAAGTGGATAGAAGGTTAATTACATAAATTATATTTCTTTTACATAAGCTATTTATACAAGCTTGGAGGTGAAAGAAATGAGTAAAAAAAGTAAGAATAGTCATAAAAAGAATATTAATCATAATCCACAAGTAGAAAGTGTGAAAGCAACTTTTGGTGAGCCAAAAGCGAAAGAGCACAATCCAAAGGATTTTAAAATTTAACAAAATATAATTTTTATTAAATATAGTGTAATATTGACAAAAATTATAATATAGTATAAGATAACTTTACAAAATCATATATTAAAAGCAATGATAAAGAGGAGTAAGGAATACTGTATATAAAGAGAATGAAGGTCACCGGCTGAAAGCCTTCTATATTAAAGTATCCTGAAGGTAGCTTTTGAGCATCTTTACTGAAACTAAGTAGGTAAAGGCGGCTGTTCTTAGTCGTTAATAAATAAAGAGCTTAATATAATTTTTTATATTAAGAAAAAAGGTGGTACCGCGAGTCTTCGTCCTTTTGTGATGAAGGCTCTTTTTTTATATAAAAAAATAATTAAAGCCATATTGGTTTATTAAATAGAGGAGGAAAAATAATGTCTGAAAATAAGAATTTAGCCACAACTTATAACCCGAAAGAATTTGAAGAAAGAATTTATAAAAATTGGGAAGAAAATAAATATTTTACACCTGTAATTGATAAAAATAAGAAGCCTTTTTCAATAGTTATGCCACCACCAAATATAACTGGTAAGCTTCACTTAGGTCATGCACTTGATAATACTCTTCAAGATATGCTTATAAGATTTAAGAGAATGCAAGGATATTGTACTTTATGGCTTCCAGGACAAGACCATGCTTCAATAGCTACTGAAGTAAAGGTAGAAAATGAACTTTTAAAAGAGGGTTTAGTAAAAAAAGAAATGGGTAGAGAAGCATTCCTTGAAAAAGTTTGGGAATGGGCAGATGAATATAGAGGAACTATAAGAAATCAGCTTAAAAAGATGGGAGTTTCTTGTGACTTTACAAGAGAAGCTTTCACTATGGATGAAAACTTAAATAAGGCTGTTAGAACTGTTTTTGTTAAGCTATATAATGAAGGTTTAATTTATCAAGGAAATAGAATAACAAATTGGTGTCCAAAGTGTACAACAGCACTTTCAGATGCAGAAATAGAATATGAAGAAAAAGAAGGAAGCTTCTGGCATATAAATTATCCATTAGCTGATGGTAGTGGATATATAGAAATTGCTACTACAAGACCAGAAACTTTACTTGGGGATACAGCGGTTGCTGTAAATCCAAATGATGATAGATTTAAGCATCTTATAGGAAAAACATTAAAACTACCACTAACAGATAGAGAAATTCCTATAGTTGGAGATGACTATGTAGAGATTGAATTTGGAACTGGAGCAGTAAAGATAACTCCTGCACATGACCCAAATGACTTCCAAGTAGGTCTTAGACATAACTTACCTCAAATAAGAGTTATGGATGATAATGGTATTATTAATGAATTAGGTGGAAAATATCAAGGTTTAGATAGATATGAAGCTAGAAAGCAAATGATTAGCGATTTAGAAGAACAAGGCTTATTAGTTAAGGTTAAGCCTCATACTCATAATGTAGGAACACATGATAGATGTGGAACTGTAGTTGAGCCTATAATATCAAAACAATGGTATGTTAAAATGGAAACTTTAGCAAAACCAGCTATAGAAGCAGTAAAAAATAATGAAACTAAATTTGTTCCAGAAAGATTTGATAAGATATACTTCAATTGGATGGAAAATATTCAAGATTGGTGTATTTCAAGACAATTATGGTGGGGACATAGAATCCCAGTTTGGTACTGTAATGACTGTAGAGAAATTATAGTTGAAGTAGATGCACCAGAAACTTGTCCTAAGTGTGGATCTAAGCACTTACATCAAGATGAAGATGTGTTAGATACTTGGTTCTCATCAGCATTATGGCCTTTCTCAACTTTAGGTTGGCCAAATAAAACAGAAGACTTAGAATACTTCTATCCAACAAATGTATTAGTTACTGGATATGATATTATATTCTTCTGGGTTGCAAGAATGATATTCTCAGGAATACACAATATGGATAAGACTCCTTTTGATACAGTATTAATTCATGGAATTATAAGAGACTCTCAAGGAAGAAAAATGAGTAAGTCACTAGGAAATGGTGTTGATCCATTAGAAGTTATCGATGAATATGGTGCTGATGCTTTAAGATTTATGTTAGTAACTGGTAACTCACCAGGAAATGATATAAGATATATTCCTGAAAGAGTTGAAGCAGCTAGAAATTTTGCAAATAAGATGTGGAATGCGTCTAGATTTGTTATGATGAATTTAGATAAAGAAGTAATGAAGAAATATGAAGATTGCAAAGAATACAGCTTAGCTGATAAGTGGATTCTTTCAAGAATGAATACTTTAGTAAATGAAGTAACAGAAAACATGGAAAAATATGAATTAGGAATTGCTCTTCAAAAGGTATATGACTTTATGTGGACTGAATTCTGTGATTGGTATATAGAATTAGTTAAGGGAGTACTATACGGTGAAGACGAAAAAGCTAAGGGTATAGTTTATAATGTTTTAAATGAAGTATTACAAACAGGACTTAAGTTATTACACCCTGTAATGCCATTTATAACTGAAGAAATATATACTACTTTAACTGATGGAGATTCAATTGTTCTTTCAAACTGGCCAGAATATAACGAAGCTTTAAAGAATGATAAAGCTGAAAAAGATATGGACTTTATAATTGAAGCTATTAAAGGATTAAGAAATGTAAGAGCAGAAATGAATGTTCCACCATCAAGAAAGGCTAAGGTTATAGCTTATACTACAAATGAAGCTAAAGAAGCATTTACAGCAGGAGTTAATTATATTGAAAAATTAGCATCTGCTTCTGAAGTAGCATTTATTAATGATAAAAATGAAGTTCCAGAAAATGCAGTATCTCTAGTTGTTAAAGGTGGAGAATTATTTATGCCTTTACTTGACTTAGTAGATAAGGAAAAGGAACTTGATAGATTAAATAAAGAAAAGAAGAAATTAGAAGGCGAAGTTGAAAGAATAGATAAAAAGCTTTCTAACCAAGGTTTCGTATCTAAAGCACCACAAGCTGTAATAGATGGCGAAAAAGAAAAGAGAGAAAAGTATCAAGAAATGCTAAATGCAGTTTTAGTAAGAATAGATACTTTAAAATAGTTCATAATGAAGAAGTAAAAGTGAATAGGTAAGAATGTAATTTGTTATAAATTACGAGATTTTATTAAAGGGACCATCGTTAACAGCTTAAAGTATATTAGCGATGACCCCTTTATTATTTTTTATTTAAAAAACTAAAAGATTTGTAAAATAGTATTTGCTAAAGTGCTGGATGGATCTTTTTCAAGAACTTTTTCTGCCATTTTTATTGCATCATAAGCTTTTAAAAATGGAGTAGGTAATGTTGCAAAAATAAGAGTCCATTCTTTGTAGTCTATGTTATCATCATATTTTAAAGCTTTTTGTATATGATAAAAAGCTAATTCTTCATAAGATAATGGTGTTAGAACAATAAATATATAATAAGACATTAAATAATGAGCATAAGCTAATTCCTTATGAAGACTTTTATTTTCTAGAGAATTTATTTTATTAATTAGCCAAAAATAGAAATTGTTTTTTAAATAGTAATCACAACTTTTTAAAGCAATCAGCTTTTCTTCATTTATTTCATATATGGATATTTTATTTAAATTTAAATCTAAAACTTCATTTAAATCATTCATAATTAAGCTCCTTTTGTTTACATAAGATAATTATAGTATAAAGGTTGACAAAGAATTTTAAAAGTGATAAAAATAGGTTAATTAATACTACATAATAAGAGAGTAGGTTGAATATGACAGGATGGATAATTTATAATGGAACATTAAATGTTCCTAAAATAAAGGAATTAGTAGATTCCTTAGTTATAGAGGCAAAAAAGTTAAATATAAATTTAGAAGCAATAAAAAATGCTGAATTAATTCCTATGTATGATAATAACGGAGAAGCTAGGCTTATTCATATTAAAAAAGCAGAAGAGCCAAAGTTTATAATTTTTTGGGATAAAGATGTATTGCTTGCTAGTCATTTAGAGAAGATGGGATATAGAGTATTTAATTCTAGTAATGCTATTAAAAATTGTGACCACAAGGGATTAATGCATTTAGTTCTTTCAAATAATAGTATAAGAATGCCGAAAACTATATTATCTCCAATGATATTTGATTATGCATTAAATAGTGAAGATTACTTAATAAGTTGCTACGAAACATTAGGGGAAAGTGTAATAATTAAAGAGTCTATGGGTTCTTTTGGAATGCAGGTTTACTTAATAAATAATAGGGAAGAATTTATTAATAAAGTTAAAGAATTAAATAAAAATAGGATAGATTTTATAATTCAAGAAAATATAAAAAGTAGCTTTGGCAAAGATATAAGAGTTAATATTATTGGTGATAGAGTTGTAGGGGCTATGCTTAGGGAATCGAAAACTGATTTTAGAGCAAATATTTCTCAAGGTGGCATAGGTACTTTAATAGAATTAAATAAAGAACAAGAAGAACTTGCTTTAAAAACCCATAAAGCACTTGGACTAGATTTCTCAGGCGTAGATTTATTATTTGGTGAAAATAATAAACCTTTACTTTGTGAGGTTAATTCCAACTTGAACTTTTTAAGTTTTGAGAAGTTATGGGGGGAAAGTTTCGGAAAAAAAATATTAGAATATATTTTAGAGGAAATTCTATGATTGACGGTATAGTAATTTATAATGAAAAAGATGTAGAAAAGAATAAAGCTTATATAAATTGGCTAATAGAAGAAGGAAGAAAAAAGGATATTAATATAAGTCTTGTATTAGATAAAGATATAGATAATGTAAAATATAATTATAAATTTGCATTAAACAGATCAAGAAATTTTAATATTACATATAAACTAGAAGAAGAGGGAATTAGAGTTTTTAATAATTATAAGTTTTGTATTTTAGGTAATGATAAGTTAATTGCTTATGACTATGTTGAAACATTAGGCATAAAGTATCCATGGGTTTATAGAACCATAAAAGAAATAAATGAAAATAAAAAAATACTAGAAAAGCCTAAAAATGGTCATGGTGGAGCTAATATAAAAATATTAGATACTTTAAAAAACTTAGATTTTAGCCAAAATGTTTATCAAGAGTATATAGAAGATTATATTGGAGATATAAGGTTTTATATAATAAATAATAAAATTGAACATGCAGTTATTAGAATTGCAGAGGAAGGTAATTTAGTTTCTAATTTTACCAAGGGTGGTAGTGTTAAAGTTTATAATTATTCTAATAAGGAAGAGGAAATTATAAATAAGATATTAAATAATTTAAAAATAGATTTTGGTGGAATAGATTTTTTACTTTCTAAAAATGGAGAAATATTATTTAATGAATTTGAAGATGCTGTTGGTAGTAGAATGTTAAGCTACCTTGGAATAAATGATACAATGGAAAAATACTTAAATCACATAGCTAATGAAATAAAAAGGGATGGATTATAGATGAAAGATATAGATACATTAAAGTATTTAGAAAAGTTAAGAAGTCTTGGATCAAATTATGGACTTGAGCGTACAGAAAGGCTTTTAGAGCTACTAGGGAATCCACATAAAAAATTAAAACTAGTACATATAGCGGGTACTAATGGTAAAGGTTCAACATCTGCACTTTTAGGAGAAATGTTAATAGAACATGGCTATAAGATAGGTTTTTTTAATTCTCCTCATTTAGATGAGATTGAAGAAACTATAAGAATAAATAATAAAAATATTGAAGAAGAAGAATTAATATATTTAATAAATGAAATAAAACCATATGTAGAGCAAGTAGTTGAAGAAGGTTTTAATCATCCTACGGAATTTGAAGTAATAACTTGCATAATGTTTTTATATTTATATAGAAAAGAAGTGGATTTTGGAATTATAGAAGTTGGTTTAGGCGGAAGATTAGATTCAACAAATGTACTTACGCCTATTTTATCAGTAATAACATCTATTAGCTTTGATCATATGAACCTTTTAGGTAGTAAACTAGAAGAAATATCTAGGGAGAAAGCAGGGATTATTAAGACAGGGGTTCCTATAATAACTTGTGTTCAGAAAGATGAAGCATTAAAAGTTATTACTGAAAAAGCTATAAAAGAAAGCTCAAATTTAATTATAGTAAATCCTAATAATTATAAATTTCTAGAAATTAATAAAAATAAAACTATAAATCAGAAGGTTTCAGTAAATATTAAAGGTAATGAGGAAGTTTTAAATTTATCTTTATTAGGAAAACATCAAATTATTAATTTATCTTTAGCACTTGAAGCATTAAAGGAATTAGAAAGTTTAAATTATATTAAATTTGATATAAACAAAGTAAAACTAGCTACTGAAAAGGTAAAGTGGAAGGGTAGACTAGAGATTTTAAATGAAAAACCTTACATTGTAATCGATGGAGCTCACAATGTAGATGGAATAAAATATTTAAAGAATAATATAGAGGATTATTTTGACTTTAAAAATCTATATTTAATACTAGGTATTTTAGCTGATAAAGAAGTAAAAAATATGTTAGAAATAATTTCTCCTATGGCAAGTGAAGTTTATACTGTTACATCTACATCAATAAGAGCTAAGACTGCAGAGGATTTAAAGAATGAAGCTTTAAAATATAATAAAAAGTGTTTAGCTTTTGAAGATTATAAAAGTGCTGCTAATTATGCAATAAATAAAGCTAGTGAAGATGATATTATAGTAGCTTCTGGGTCATTATATATGATTGGGAAAATGAGAGAAGTAATTAATGAATTATTAGAGAATAATAATGAATAAGAAAAGAAGATAACTCTTTTTAAAATAATAATATGAGTATATAATATATTTGTATAATAAAAGTAATTATAAATATGTATTAAGGAGGCTTTTAATATGGCAAAGCATTTACACATAATGGCTAATGAAGGAGCAATAGCTGAAACAGTATTATTACCAGGAGATCCATTAAGAGCTAAATTTATAGCTGAAACTTATTTAGAAAATCCTGTTTGTTATAATACAGTAAGAGGAATGTACGGTTATACTGGTACATATAAAGGAAAAAGAATTTCAGTACAAGGAACAGGTATGGGATTACCATCACACTCAATTTACGTAAATGAGTTAATTAGATTCTATGGAGCTAAGAGACTTATTAGAATAGGTTCGGCTGGATCAATAAGTGATGATGTAAACGTAAGAGATATAGTATTAGCACAAAGTGCATCTACTAACTCAGGAATAAACAATAGAAGATTTTTAGGTATGGATTATGCTCCAACAGCAAACTTTGATTTATTATTAGAAGCATATAATATAGGAAAAGAAAAAGGTTTAAATATAAAGGCTGGTAACGTATTATCTTCAGATTTATTCTATGATGACACAAATGTTGGAGGCTTAAATTTATGGGCTGAATACGGATGCTTAGCTGTAGAGATGGAAGCAGCAGAATTATATACACTTGCTGCAAAATATAATGTAGAAGCATTAGCAATATTAACAATTTCAGATCATGTATTTAAAGGAATAGAAACAACACCAGAAGAAAGACAAGAAAGCTTTACAGATATGATGGAAATTGCTCTAGAACTAGCAAAGTAATGAAATAATGAAAAAAATGAAAGAATGATAGAATGAAAGAATTAAGGTAAAAACTCCGAAAGGAGTTTTTTCCATAATTACTCATTACGCATTATGCATTATGCATTGTGCGTAGCACAGGAGGTTTTTATGATAGATTTAACTTTACTTGGCTGTGGAGGAGGTATGCCTATGCCTAACAGGCATCTATCATCTCTTTTTATTAATTTGAATGGAAGAAAAATATTAATAGATGTAGGGGAAGGTACTCAAGTAGCTATAAGGAAAAGTAAACTAGGATTTAAATCAATAGACGTTATTTTAATAACTCATGTACATGGAGATCATATAGTAGGATTACCTGGACTTCTTGCAACAATTGGGAATAGTGGAAGAGAAGAGCCTTTAATTATAGTAGGGCCTTTAGGGATAAAAAATGTTATTCAGGGATTAAGCGTATTATTTCCTTATTTGCCTTATGAATTAATAATAGAAGAAAATATAAAGTCAATTGCATTTTCTTTAAATAGGCATCAATTATTACTAAGTGATATAGAGAAAAGTGAGCTTATTATTAAAACAGAAGAACTTGATCATTCATCACCATGTTTAGGATATAGTTTGTATTTTAAAAGGAAGAGAAAGTTTAACAAGGATAAAGCTATAGAAATGAATGTTCCTCAAATTTTATGGAGTAAATTGCAAAGAAATGAATCAGTAGAACATGAAGGTATTATTTATAATAGTTCAATGGTTTTAGGAGAGGAAAGAAGAGGAATAAAGTTAAGTTATATAACAGATACAAGACCCATTGAAAATATTATTGCGTTTATAGAAGAAAGTGATTTATTTATATGCGAAGGCACATATGGAAGTGATGAAGATATAAGTAAAGCTATTAAAAATAAACATATGACTTTTAGAGAAGCTGCAACTTTAGCAAAGTTAGCTAATGTTAATGAACTACTACTTACACACTTTAGCCCTGCTATGACTGAGCCGAAGGATTTTATAGAAAATGCAATATCAGTATTCGATAATACTATTATAGGAGAAGATGGAATGGTAAAAGCCTTAAAGTTTTTAGATTAAACCTTAAGGCTTAAAAATTAATTGCTTGAAGAAGCAGCTGTAGCAGCTGCAGTAGCAGCAGAAGCTGCTGCTATTTGCATGATTATTACTACATTTAATGATATACTATTTGTAGTTTCAATTATTTTATCTTTAATTGAAGAATCAATATTTTCAATAGATTCCAATGAAATTAACGAAGCTGCTATCATATTTCTAATAGCAGAACTTAAAGAAAAAACTCCAAATCCACGTTGTTTTCTTAATAAGTTATTTACTGATATTAAGTCCTCTGCAAAGCGTTCATAATTATTATTAGTTAGAGCCACAGCACCTAAAATTGGTAGGGAATAACTTGTCAAAGGTGTTGAGTAATTTTTTAAGGTTTTATCTAATAAAAGTACTTTGTCACATTTTTCTTTAGGTGTACCTTCAAAAAGTGAAAGTATGTGAGTTAAACTTTGAAGATTATTACCTGCCCAAAAACCATTTTTTCGTAAAATATCATAGCACTCCTCCATATTTTCAAAAGTTTCATCTAAGTTATTTGATGTTGTAGAAATAAGAGCAGCTGAGCAAATATCTTCTTGGCCAGTTAAAAATATATGGTTTTCTTTCATTAAGTCATAAGCTTTTCTTGTGTTTTTTACTAGGGTATCAATATCCTTACTGCCTTTATAGTTATAAATTATTTGAGCAGCTAAAACTAAAAATTGGTTATTAAAAAAATGATCCTTTAATTTTTCATAAATATTCATTATTTCAGTTAAACTCTCTTCAGGGTTATCTTTTATTGATAAGTTAACAGCAGTAGTTAATAGATTATTTCCTCTAAAATTTGAAAAAATACTTGAATTATCTTTAATTATATCTATGCATTTGTTTATTTTATCAATATCTGATTCCACATTTCTTAATGTTAGATTTAATGCACTACATCTTTTAAAGATAGACATTCCAAAACTTGACTTTACATGTTCTAATACATCACTATTTCTAATTAATAAATTTAATTTGTTTTCTATCATATTCTCAACCCTTTCGTGAACTATAAATATAGTATAGACAGAGATTTAAGGAAAGTCAATAACAATAACTTATTAAACGGTATTAAATAACTTATTATTCGTGATAATGTTTCTTATATTATTGATAAATTAAAAAATAACTTATATTTTAAAGAATTTAAGGATAATTATAGATTTTTATTGTGAATAAAATAACAAAAAATATCATAATGTGATTATTATCACAGTTTATAGAATTAATTAGTGCTAAAATATAATCGCTTAAATTAATTTCGATTATTGGAAGTGGAGATGGAAAGATATGAGAAAGATTCAATCAACTTGTAACTTATGTGCTTTAGCATGTAATATAGACTTTCATGTTGAAGGTGGAGAAATAAAGAAGGTTACACCAACTAAGGATTATCCTGTTAATAAAGGTTTTTGTTGTATAAAAGGTTTAAACTTAGATAAACAACAAACTAAAATAAAGGCAAGAAAGTCTCCTTTATTAAGAGATGAAAATGGGGAAATGAAAGAAGTAACTTGGGATAAAGGAATTAAGACGTTTGTTGAAAAAATGACAAGCATTCAAAATAAATATGGAAAAGAAAGTGTTGCATATATTAGTACTGGACAAATGACTACTGAAGAAATGGCTTTATTAGGTCATGTAGGTAGAAACTATATGGGTATGCATGGAGATGGAAATACTCGTCTTTGTATGGCTACATCAGTAGTTGCTCATAAGCAAAGCTTTGGATTTGATGCTCCTCCATATACTTTAAATGACGCTGAACTTTCAGATACAATAATTTTAATTGGAGCTAACCCTGTAATTGCACATCCAGTATTCTGGGGTAGAATAAGAACAAATAAAGACGCAAAAATAATTACAATAGATCCAAGAAAATCAGAAACAGCATTAAATTCACACTTATGGATAGATATTAAACCAAAGGCTGATTTAGTTTTAATGTACACATTAGCTAATGTAATAATAGAAAATAAT
Organism: Clostridium lamae; assembly: GCF_033043255.1. Classification (NCBI taxonomy): domain Bacteria; kingdom Bacillati; phylum Bacillota; class Clostridia; order Eubacteriales; family Clostridiaceae; genus Clostridium; species Clostridium lamae. Next base: position 17,983 of record NZ_JASCQJ010000010.1, read on the forward strand.
TGGATTGATAAAAAATATATTGAAGAACATACTGAAGGATATGAAGAATTTAAGAACCATGTTTCTAAATTTGCATTAGACAATGTAGAAGAAGAAACAGGAATATCTAAGGAAAGAGTTCTAGAGCTTGCAGAAATAATACATAATGGAAAAAGAGTATCTTTCTGGTGGACAATGGGGGTTAACCAAGGATACCAAGCAGTTAGAACAGCTCAATCTATAATAAATTTAGCTTTAATTACTGGTAATATAGGAAGACCAGGAACTGGAGCTAATTCATTAACAGGACAATGTAATGCAATGGGTTCAAGAGCATTTAGTAATACTGCAGGACTTTATGGTGGAGGAGATTTTGATAATCCAGTAAGAAGAAAGGCAGTGGCAGAAGCTTTAGGTGTAGAGGAAGATGTTCTTATAACTAAGCCTACATTACCATATAACGTAATTATAGAAAAAGCTATTGCTGGTGAAATTAAAGGTTTATGGGTTGTTTGTACAAATCCAAGACACTCATTTACAAATAATGAGCAATTCTTAGAGGCAGTTAAAAACTTAGATTTCTTAGTAGTTCAAGATATATACGAAGATACAGATACAGCTAAGCTTTGCGATTTATATTTACCTTCTGTTCCAGCAATTAAAAAAGAGGGTGTACTTATAAATACAGAACGTAGATTATCAAAGGTAAATCCTGTTATAGCTAAGGAAGAAGGAGAACTTTCTGATTACGAAATATTCTTCAAAATTGGTGAAGAGCTAGGAATGGGAAGCTTATTAGATAATTGGAATACTCCAAGAGATGCTTTTGAATTATTAAAGAAATGTTCTAAAGGAATGCCTTGCGATATAACTGGAGTTACTTATGAAATGCTAGAAGGCGAAAACATGAGCGGTTCTAGAGGAGTTCAATGGCCATTTAGAGAAGGACAAGTATTAGAAGAAGATGAAAGAAGATTATATGAGGATGGAAATTACTATACACCATCTAAGAAGGCTAAGATTTTCTTTGAAGATATAGCTGAAAATCCAACAAAGGCTTCTGATGAGTTCCCTTACATCTTTAATACTGGAAGAGGAACAGTAGGACAATGGCATACTCAAGTTAGATCAAGAGAAATAGAACACAATAAGATTTATAGCAAAGAATCTTATGTTTTAATGAATCCAGAGCTAGCAAAAGAGCTAAATATAGAAGAAAACGAAAGAGTAAATATTACTTCTCAAAATGGAAATACTAGTGAATTTAATGTTGTATATTCAGAAAATGTGAAAAAAGATCATGTATATGCACCTATGCATTATATTGAAACAAATTCACTTACTCCTTCAGTTTATGATCCTTATTCAAAGGAACCATCTTTTAAAACTGTAGCAATAAATATTTCTAAGAAATAGGAGATTTAAATATGAAGAGAATTAAAATTGATAGAGCTAAATGTGTTGGATGCTTAACATGTACAACAGCATGTATAGTATCTCATAATTCAGAAGATACAAGAAGTAGAATTACAATAGATAGTAATGGAAAATATGCTCCAATATTTTGTAGACATTGTGATAGACCGGAATGTGTTTATACTTGTATGACAGGAGCAATGAGTAAAGATAAGAATACAGGTTTAGTAACTTATGATAAAGAGCGTTGTGCTAGCTGTTATATGTGCATTATGGCATGTCCTTATGGAGTTTTAAAGGCTGATAGTAGAACTCATAAGGAAATTATGAAATGTGATGGTTGTGAAAATGCTGGATCTCCACAATGTGTAGAAAGATGTCCAATGGCAGCTATTACATTAGAGGAGGTATGTAACTAATGAGATATGTAGTTATAGGAGCATCAGCAGCTGGAATTAGCGGTGCAAAAACATTAAGAGAATTAGATAAAGATGCTGAAATAATTTTAATTTCTAAAGATACTGAAGTATATTCAAGATGTATTTTACATCATTATATATCTAATCATAGAAATATTGAAAAATTAAACTTTACATCAAAAAACTTCTTTGAAGAATATAACATAAACTGGATTAATGGAGTAGAAGTTGTATCATTAAAGAGTGAAGAGAAAGTTTTAGGTCTTTCAAATGGTGAAAGCATTAATTATGATAAATTAATGATTTGTAGTGGAGCATCTGCTTTTATTCCTCCAGTTGAAGGTTTAAGAGAAGGAAAAAATGTAGTAGGTCTTAGAAATTTAGAAGATGCAATTTTAATAAAAGAAGAAGCTTCTAAGGTTAAGAATGTTGTTGTTTTAGGGGCTGGACTTGTTGGTATAGATGCTGTAAGTGGTCTTATAGATACTGGTGTTAATATAACATTAGTAGAAATGGGAGATAAAGTTCTTCCAATTCAATTAGACAAATATGCTTCTTCAGTATATGAAAGTAAATTTTCAGAGCAAGGAGTTAGCTTAAAGTTAGGAGTTAGAGCAGAAAAGTTAATACTTGATGATGAAAAAAATCCTAAGGCTTTATTATTAAATACGGGTGAAGAGATACCATGTGAGTTAGTAATAGTTGCAACTGGTGTAAGATCTAATATTGGATTCCTAGCTGATAGTAATGTTGAATGCGATAGATTTGGTTTAATAATAGATGAAAAAGGAAAAACTAATGTTGAATCTATATATGGCGCTGGTGATGTTACTGGTAGAAATCCAATATGGCCAACTGCAGTAAAAGAAGGAATAATAGCTGCCCATAATATGTTAGATAAAGAAATGATAATGACAGATTTCTTTGGAAGCAAAAATACAATGAACTTTGTTGGAATTGCTACTATGTCATTAGGCGATGTAGAGCCAAAAGATGAAAGTTATAAAGTTGAGTTAAGTATAGAAGAGGATAATTATAAGAAGATAATCCATAAAGATGGGAAAATATACGGTGCTATAATTCAAGGAGATTTATCATACGCAGGTATATTAACTCAATTAATTAAAGAAAAGATTGATGTATCAAAGGTTACTAAAAATATTTTTGATATAGACTATGCAGATTTCTTTAACTTAGAAAAGAATTTTGAATTTAGTTATAAATAAAATTACGTATATGGAAATTAGCATACTAATTTCCATATAAATTTATTTTATTGTGAAAATAAAAAGGATAATTCTAATTAATATAGAAATAGTCCGTATACAATGTATATTATTTTAAAAGTAAAGCGTAAGGATGAGTATTATGCCTAAAGTTATAAATATAGTTGGAGAAAAATCTAATGTGGGCAAAACCTATGTTATAGAAGGAATTATTAAAGAATTGAAAAATAGAAGCCTTAGTGTTGGAACCATAAAACATGATGTTCATGGTTTTGATATTGACAAAGAGGGTAAAGATACTTATAAGCATAGAGAAGCTGGAGCTGAAACTGTAATTATATCTTCATCTAAAAGATTAGCTTTAATAAAAGAGATTAATGAAGAGGTGCCTTTAGAAGAGCTTATTAAATATGCAAAGGATAAAGATGTAATTTTGGTGGAAGGCTATAAAAAAAGCGACTTAAGGAAAATAGAAGTATTCAGAAAAGGCTTTAGCAAAAAAATAATATCTTCAAAAGATAAGATAATAGCAATAGCTAGTGATGAAGAGTTAACTTTTGAAGATAGCTTAGTAGTAAAAAGTAATGATTTTATAAAATTAGTAGATTTAATTTTAAAAGAAGCAGATTATAAAATTTAATAATAATCAATAAAATTTTCTAGAGTATTAGTTTCCTAAGGAGCATCTATGGAACTTATACCTGAATTTTTAATTCACAGGGTACATATTTGAAAAAATAGTATCTCCACGTTATGGGAAGGAAAATAAGTTGGTTTAAATATTGGTTTAAAAATTAGATTTTAATATAAAGAATCTAATTTGCATTTAAGACTATTTATAGTTGTTAAATATATTTAAATTTAGGCTTATTATTCAAAAACATATGAATAATAAGTCTATTTATTTTAGGAGGAATATTGTGAGATCCTATATTTCTTTAGAAGAGGCTTTATCGATTTTAAATGAAAAAATAAATAATTTAGATATTGAAGAAGTAGATTTAATTAATGGACTGAATAAGGTTCTAGTAAACGATGTATATTCTGTCATTAATAATCCACCATTTAATAAATCAGCCATGGATGGATATGCATTAATTGCTGAAGATGCTTTTATGAATAATAAGCTTAAGGTGATAGATAAGGTTTATGCCGGAGGCGTTAGTGAAAAAGTGATAACAAAAAATACAGCAATAAAAATAATGACTGGGGCTCCAATACCAGAGGGGGCAAATGCGGTAATAAAACAAGAGGATGTCATTATAGATGAAAGTAATATAATTATAAGAAATAAAGTTACTGAAAATCAAAATATTTGTCTAGTAGGCGAGGATATATCTAAGGGAGATTTGCTTATAAAAGCTAATAAAAAACTAGATTACTCTGATGTAGGAATTATAGCTAGTTCTGGGATTGGGAAAATAAATGTTTATAGAAAACCTAAAATAGCTTTTTTCAGTACTGGCGATGAAGTTATGGACTTAAATGAGGGGCTTAAATACGGTAAAATTTATAACAGTAATAAATTTTCAATTATTTCTAGACTTTTGGAACTTGGATATGAAGTAAATAAAGTTGATCATATAAAAGATGATTATAAAGAAATAGGAAGAGTAATAAAAGAAGCCTCTAAAGATGTTGATTTAATTATTACTACTGGAGGAGTTTCTGTAGGAGAAAAAGATTTATTAAAGGAAGCTATAAAAAGTATAGAAGGCGAAATATTATTTTGGAAAGTAACAATTAAGCCTGGTTCAGCAGTTTTATGTAGTAAGGTTAATAATTGTATTATTATTAGCTTATCTGGGAATCCTACAGCAGCTTTAACTACTTTTGAATTATTAGCTAAAACTTCTCTTAATAAGCTATCGGGAGATAGAGAAGTAAAAATTATTAGAGATAAAGCAATATTAGCAGAGGGAAGGATAAAAAAAGATTTTAAGCATAGATTTTTAAGAGGATATTTTGAAATAGTAAATTGTAAACAGCAGGTTTATATTACACAAAAAAAATCAGGGAATGGAATATTAAGATCAGCATTAAATTCAAATTGTATTATTGAAGTTAAACCTAATAATAAAGAAATACAAACTGGAGATTTAGTAGATATTATAAAACTTTAGGAGAGAAAAATGATTAATAAAACTTTAGCTATATTAGCAGGTGGGAAAAGTAGCAGAATGAACTACAACAATAAGGCATTATTGATTTATAAAGATAAAACATTTATAGAAAATATAATAAATTCAGGAAAAGAATTTGATGAAATAATAATTATTGCTAATAACATGGAAGATTATAAAAATTTAGATTTAAAGGTGTACTCAGATATTTATAAGGGTAATGGACCTTTATCTGGGATTCATTCTGCTCTTAAGAACTCAAGAAATCATAAGGTTTTATGTATAGCATGTGATATGCCATTAATATCTAAAAAAACCTTAAATATGATTGGTAGTATAGATGGAGATTATGAGGTGTTAGTACCTAGGATTAATGATAAGCTTCAGCCCATGTGTGCTATATATTCTAAAAGTCTAATTCCTAAAATTGAAAAGGCACTCATTAATGATGAAAACAAGCTTCAAAGGTTTATACTATCTACGAATTATAAAGTTTTAGAAAATAAATTATCAGTAAATGATTTTTCAAATATAAATACAGAGAGAGAATATAAGTTACTGGAGGAGATTTAATGTATACTGTTGGAATTATTACGAGTAGTGATAAAGGATATGCAGGAGAAAGAGAAGATGAAAGTGGAGCAGTTATTAAAAAGATAATTGAAGAAAACGGGTTTAAGGTTGAAAGACAAGTCGTTTTACCAGATGAAAAGGAAATGTTAAAAACAGAATTCATTTATATGAGTGATGAGTTGAATTTAAATTTAATTTTAAGCACTGGAGGAACAGGTTTTTCAAAAAGAGATATTACTCCAGAAGCAACTAAGGAAGTAATTGAAAGAGAAACTCCAGGAATTTGCGAAGCTATAAGAGTATTTAGTTTACAAATAACTAAAAGAGCAATGTTATCTAGAGCGGTTTCGGGAATAAGAGGAAATACACTAATAGTTAATTTACCAGGAAGTCCAAAGGCTTGTGAAGAGGCGTTAGGTTTTGTATTAGAAGAATTAAGACATGGATTAGGAATTTTATTAGGTGCAGAAAAGGAATGTGCAAGAAAATAATCATAATATAGGGAGATGTTTTGTATGAAGATGATTAGTGTATATGATTCGGTTGGATGCATATTATCCCATGATGTTACACAAATAATACCTGGAGAATTTAAAGGTAGATTATTTAAAAAGGGTCATATTATTAAAGAAGAGGATATAGAAAAACTTTTATCCATAGGGAAAGAGCATATTTATGTATGGGAGCCTAAAGAAGGTGAATTACATGAAAATGACGCTGCAATTAGATTAGCAAATCTTGTGCTTGGTGAGGGTGTAAGTAGATCGCCTGAAATAAAAGAAGGAAAAGTAGACTTTTTTTCAGATAGAGATGGAGTATTAAAAATTAATAAGGATGAATTATTTAAATTAAATAGTTTAGGAGAAATTATAGTATCTACGTTACATAACAATACCCCAATTAAAAAAGGTGAAAAAATAGGAGCTACTAGGGTTATTCCGCTAATAATAGATGAAGAAAAGATTATTAAAGCAGAGGAATTAATAGAAAAAAATATAATTCATGTAGAAGAAATTAAGCAAAAAAAATGTTTACTTATAACTACAGGAAATGAAGTTTATAAAGGTAGAATAAAAGATGCTTTCTTATCTGTAATAAAATCTAAGCTTGGATATTATGGTAGTGAAGTAATAAGACAAGTGATTTTACCAGATTCTAAGGAAAGAATTATTGAAGAAATACAAAAGGGCATAGATGAAAATGTAGATATGATAGTTTGTACTGGTGGGATGTCAGTAGATCCAGATGATGTAACTCCAACGGCTATAAAGGAATGTGGTGGAGAGTTAGTTACTTATGGGTCGCCTGTTTTACCTGGAGCAATGTTCTTATTAGCATATTATAATAATACGCCAATACTTGGAGTACCAAGCTGCGCTATGTATTCTAAAAGAACAGTATTAGATTTAGTTTTACCGAGGGTTTTAGCAGATGAAAGATTGACTTTAGAAGATATAGCTTCTTATGGTCATGGAGGACTATGTTTAGATTGTAACGTATGCACATTCCCACATTGTTCTTTTGGAAAGTAGGAGGTATTCATGGATAATAAATTAACTCATTTCGATAATAGTGGAAATGCTAGAATGGTAGATGTTTCTGATAAAAATAAAACTGAAAGAGTTGCTATTGCAGTTTCAAGAATAAGAGTAAGCGAGGAAACCTTATCTCTTATAAAGGAAGGGAAAATAGGAAAAGGTGATGTATTAGGAGTTGCTAGAGTAGCTGGAATCATGGCAAGTAAACAAACTTCAAATTTAATACCTATGTGTCATCCTTTAATGATTTCTAGTTGTAATGTTGATTTTGAAATTAATGATGAAGAAAGCTGTATAGATATTAAATCAACAGTAAAAATAGTAGATAAAACTGGAGTGGAAATGGAAGCATTAACAGCAGCAACTATAGCTGCATTAACTATATATGATATGTGTAAGGCTGTTGATAAGAAAATGGTAATAGAAGGAACTCATTTACTTAAAAAAACAGGAGGTAAGAGCGGAGAGTTTAACTTTTATGAATAGCTCTTTAATAAATAATGAAAGATAAGTATGGTAGAAAAATAGATTATTTAAGAATTTCATTAACCGATAGATGTAATTTAAGATGTATTTATTGCATGGAGGATAAAGATAATACATTTTTCAATGATAAAGAGCTACTTACAAATGATGAAGTATGTAAAGTAGTTAAGGCATGTTCAAAACTTGGAATAAAAAAAATAAGATTAACTGGTGGAGAACCATTAGTAAGAAAAGATATTGTAGAGTTAGTGGAAGAAATTAATAAGATTGAAGGTATAGAAGAAATATACATTACAACAAATGGAATTCTATTAGAAGATAAGGTTAGTAGATTAAAAAATGCTGGATTAAAGGGTGTAAATATTAGTTTAGACTCATTGAAAGCGGAAATGTTTAATAGGCTAACTCGATTAGGAGATTTAAAAAAAGTTTTATCTGCTATAGATAAATGTTTAGAATATGGAATTAAAGTTAAGATAAACACAGTTATGATTAAAGGCATGAATGAAGTTGAAATATTAGACTTTGTAAATCTTACTCTTGAAAAAAATATTGATGTTAGATTTATAGAACTTATGCCAATAGGGGTTGGAAGTAAGTTTAAAGGAGTAAGTAATGAAGAAATTATAAAGCTAATTAATAAGAACTATAAAGATATAGAAGAAGTAAGAAGAAATGAAAGTGGTGGACCTGCGACTTATATTAGAGTGAATCATGGAATAGGGAAAGTTGGATTCATAAGTGCAATTAGTAATTGTTTTTGTGAGGAGTGTAATAGAATAAGACTTACATCTGAAGGATTTTTAAAACAATGTCTTCATTATAACTACGGTGTTGATTTAAAAAAACTACTCAGAGGTGGAGCTTCTGAAGATGAGATATCAAAAGTGATTATGGATAATATTTATAATAAACCAGAAAAACATTTATTTATGAAAAAAAGTGAAGGTAAAGAATTAAAGTTTATGAATCAAATTGGAGGATAAGTGATATGGGTAAGGTATTAGCTATATGTATTAGTAAACATAAGGGAACCTTAAAAAATGAGGTTAATGAAGCGATTTTTATTGAGGATTTTGGTATAGAGAGCGATGCTCACGCAGGAAAATGGCATAGGCAAGTTAGTTTATTAGCTTTTGAAAAAATTGACGAATTCAGAAAGAAAGGTGGAGACGTTGATTTTGGGGCTTTTGGAGAAAATTTAGTTGTAGAAGGTTTTGAATTAAATAAGTTACCGATTGGCCAAAAGTTAGAAGTTGGTGAAGTATTATTAGAAGTAACTCAAATAGGTAAAGAATGTCATGATAAATGTGCAATTTATTATCAAGTAGGAGAATGTATAATGCCTAAGAATGGTATTTTCACAAAAGTTTTAAGAGGTGGAAAAGTTAAAGTAGGAGATAAATGTAAACTTATAGAAAATGAGAAAAAGATATTTACATTATAAAAAAATAAAATTATAACCTTCAATATAGAAGGATATAAATATTGTATGACTGCGACTTAGAGGGAATCTGAGGTACAAAGGAATATGATATTTATATCCTTTTTTAATTTGAATATTTATATGAATAGTTAATTAAATCCTTGTAATACTAATTATGAAAACAATATGAAATAAAGGAGAAGTATTATGAAGGTTGTTAGATCCACTTGTAATTATTGCTCAATAGCTTGTAATTTTGATTTTCACGTAGATGATGATGGATTTATAGAAAGAGTAAAGCCATCTGAAGATTATCCAATTAACAGAGGGTTTTGTTGTGTTAAAGGATTGAATTTAGATAAGCAAAATACATTATATGAAAATCCTGTATTACCACTATTAAGAAAAGAAAATGGAGAATTTGAACATATATCTTGGGATAAAGCCTTTAAGATTTTTGCAAAGAATGTAAAAGGTATCCAAGAAAAATATGGGAAAGAAAGCTTTGCTTTTTTAAGTACTGGACAACTTTTAAGTGAGGAGATGGCATTAGCAGGTCATATTGGTAGAACGTTTTTAGGGGGAAATGGCGATGGAAATACTCGTCTTTGTATGGCTACAGCTGTAGTAGCTTATAAGCAAAGTTTTGGATTTGATGCGCCACCTTATACTTTAGATGATTTGGAACATTCAGATGTAATGATATTTATAGGGTGTAATCCAGTTGTAGCCCATCCTATTTTATGGAGTAGAATTAGTAAAAATAAAAACGAAAACAAAAAAGTTATAGTTATAGATCCAAGGAAAAGTGAAACTGCTTCAAGAGCTGATATGTGGGTGGATATCAAACCAAAATCAGATATTAGATTATTTTATACTTTAGCAAATGTATTAATAGAAAAAGGATGGATAGATACAGATTTTATAAGAAATAATACAGAGGATTTCGAAGGATTTAAGAATCATGTTCAAAAATATGATATTAATGACGTTGAAGAATATACAGGAATATCAAAGGGAAGAGTTTTAGAATTAGCAGATATAATTAATAAAGGGAAAAGAGTATCTTTTTGGTGGACTATGGGGGTAAATCAAGGGTTTCAAGCGGTAAGGACTGCTCAATCTATTATTAACTTAGCATTAATGACAGGAAATATAGGAAAACCAGGAACAGGGGCAAACTCCATAACAGGACAATGCAATGCTATGGGATCAAGGCTTTTTAGTAATACAACAGGATTCTATGGCGGTGGTGAATATAGTGATGAGAAAAGAAGAAAAGCAGTAGCTGAAATATTAGAAATAGATGAAGCCCTTTTACCTAAGAAGCCAACAATAGCATATAACGAAATAGTTGAAGGTATAAACAATGGTGAAATTAAGGCATTATGGGTTTTAGCTACTAATCCTTTAGTTTCTTGGATTAATGATTTAGAGTTTAAAAAAGCTGCAGAAAAATTAGAATTTTTAGCTGTTCAAGATATATATTCGGATACTGAGACAGGGAGATATGCTCATTTAATACTTCCTTCAACAAGTGGTCTAAAAAAAGAAGGAGTTATTATTAATACTGAAAGGAGATTATCTAAAGTTCAACCTGTTCTAGAAAAAAAGGAAAATGAATTAACTGATTACGATATTATGCTTGGAATAGGAAAAGCTTTGGGAATGGGAAGTTTACTAGATAAATGGAAAACACCTAAGGATGCCTTTGAGATTTTAAAAAAATGTTCTAAAGGAATGGCATGTGATATAACTGGTGTAGATTATGAAGCTTTGAATGGCTCAAAAGGAATTCAATGGCCATATAGAGAAGGTGAAGATATTGTTGATGAAGAAAGAAGATTATTTGAAGATGGAAAATTTTACACTCCTAATAAAAAGGCTAAATTCATATATGAAGATATTTTAAATCCTCCATTTGATAGAACGGAGGAGTATCCTTATATCTTAAATACTGGTAGAGGAACCGTTGGTCAATGGCATACTCAAACTAGAACAAGGGAAATACCTGATGTTGAAGCTATAATACCTAAAGAAGGATATATTAATCTAAATACTGATTTAGCTGAGTTATTAGATATTAAAGAAAATGATAAAGTTAAAGTAAGTTCACCAAACGGTATAACAAATACTTTTTTAGTTAAATTAAGTAGAGCTGTAAAAAAAGACGATCTTTATGCACCTATGCATTATATAGAAACTAATTCAGTGTTAACCTCAGTTTTTGATACTTATTCAAAAGAGCCTAATTATAAGTATGTTCCAGTAAAGTTAGAAAAGATAAAAGGTGATAACTATGAAGAGAATTAAGATTGACAGAAAAAAGTGTATTGGATGTTTGACTTGTACTACAGCTTGTAAGGTTTCTCATAGGTGTAGAGATACAAGAGGAAGGATTGTGATTAATAGTGAAGGTAGATATGCACCTATTTATTGCAGACATTGTACTAGACCAGAATGTGTTTATGCGTGTCCTACTGGAGCAATGAGAAGAGATGATGAAACTGGATATGTAATTTATGATAAAAGTAGGTGCGCAACATGCTATATGTGTATAATGGGTTGCCCCTATGGAGTGTTGAAGATGGACTATCAAACAAATAGAGAGGTTATGAAGTGCGATATGTGTTTATCTACGGAGAGCAAGTATCCTCAATGTGTAGATAAATGTCCTATGGATGCATTAACATTAGAGGAGGTTAAAGAATAATGAAATATGTAATAGTAGGTGCATCAGCATCAGGAATAAATGCAGCACGAACTCTTAGGCAATTTAATAAGGAATGTGAAATAGTATTGGTATCAAAAGATAAGTATGTTTACTCGAGATGTATACTTCATCATTTTTTAGATGGAAGAAGGGAACTAGAAGCTCTAGATTTTACTCCGGATAATTTTTTTGAAACATATAATATAAAGTGGATTAAAGGTGTTGAAGTATTAGGAATCGAAGTAAAAGAAAAGAAATTATCTTTAGATAATGGAGACAATATATCATATGATAAAGTGTTATTAGCAACAGGATCATCCTCTTTCTTGCCACCTATAGAGAATTTAATAACTGCTAATAATGTAATTGGTTTAAGAAACTTAGATGATGTTATTAAAATTAAAGAAATGACAAATAAAGTAAAAGATATAGCTATATTAGGAGCGGGTTTAGTTGGAGTAGATGCATTGGCTGGATTATTAGATTATGATGTAAATATTACATTAATAGAGATGGGAGATAGAATTCTTCCACTTCAACTAGACAAATATGCAGCTAGTAAGTATGAAGAAAGATTAAAAAAAGAAGGAGTTAATTTAAAGTTTGGAGTAAAAGCAGAAAAAGTTGTTGTTGATGAAGAAAATATGCCGATTTCTATAATGCTTAATACTGGAGAAGAAGTTCCTTGTGAACTAATTATTGCATGTACTGGAGTTAGAGCAAATGTTGGATTTTTAAAGGATAGTGGTATTGAATGTGATAAATTCGGATTAATAATTAATGAAAAAGGCGAAACCAATGTGAAAGATGTATATGGAGCCGGTGATATAACTGGTAGAAATCCTATATGGCCAACAGCAGTTAAAGAGGGCATAATTGCTGCAAATAATATGGTAGGAAGAGAAACCTATATGGAAGATTTCTTTGGAAGTAAGAATACTATGAATTTTTGTGGTTTAGCTACTATGTCACTTGGAGTGGTTAATAAGCCGGACGATACTTATGAAGAAGCGGTAGATATTGATGGAAAAGATTATAAGAAAATAATATATAAAGATGGTGCTATTTATGGAGCAATAGTCCAAGGAGACTTATCTTATGTAGGCGTTTTAACTCAATTAATAAAAGAAAAAATAAATGTAAATAAAGTTAAAAAGCCTCTATTTGATATAGATTATTCTGACTTCTTTAATGAAACGCAAAATTTAGAATTTGTGTATTAAGAAGTAGGTGAGAATAGTGGAATCAAGAAGTATTATTAAAAAAATTAAGAATATGCCTTTACCAATTTTGCCTACTATGGTGGGGGCAGCAACTTTATCAAATGTGTACCAAACATTAGGGTATAATTGGATAAGGAATATAACTATGTGGGTTACTACTATAATATTAATAGCTTATTTAATTAAAATAATATTATATTTTGATACTTGTAAAAGTGAATATAGTAATACTGTACCGGCAAGTCTTTATGCAGCATTTACAATGATATTGATGATATTAGGATCATATTATTTAAGTTATAACTATCTTTTAGGAAAGAGTTTGTGGACTATAGGATTAGTTCTACATGGAATACATATAATAGTATTTACTTATAGAAATGTTATAAAGGGGATTAATAAAGAAACCTTTGTACCTAGTTGGTTTGTGACTTATAATGGAATTATGGTTTCAACGGTAGTAGGGAAGCCCATGAATGAACCTTTTATAGGTAAGATAATTGTTTATTATGGGATAATAATCTTTATATTAATACTTCCTTTTATGATTATAAGATTAAAAAAGGAACCTATAAAAGAAGCTTTATTCCATACGCAGGCAATTTTACTTGCTCCATCAAGTCTTTGTTTAGTGAGTTACTTAAATTTTATAAGTAATCCTAATATAATTATAATATCAATTTTGTACATAATTATTTTAGCAACATTATTATTTATAATATATATGCTTCCTAAATTTTTTTCTTACACTTTTACACCAGGCTTTGCGGGATTGACTTTCCCTATGGCTATAGGAATAGTAGCATCTGCTAAAGCTTCTTCTTATTTTAACAATATAGGTCATGAATCTATATCTTATATATTAAAAGAAATAAGTGGTATTCAAATATATATATCAACAACTATAATAGCTTTTGTTTTATATAACTTTATTCGTATTTTAGTTAAAAGTTATAATAAAAGTTAGTTGATAATAAGTCGAAGAGTTTTTTCTTCGACTTATTTTTTTGTTTGAAAAAGTTTAAAACTGTGATAATAATCACAGAAAAATAATTAATTTAAAGTATAATTAAGTATGAAATTTGTTCAACACGCACTAATAAGTGAAAAAATTAACATAAAAAACGAATGAAGAGGTAAATTTAGTACATTATTATATTATACTAGGAGGAAGACATGAAAAATAATTTACTAAAAAAAATTGAAAACATCCCTGTACCATTATTACCAACTATGGTAGGAGCTGCGACTTTATCAAATGTTTATTCTACTCTAGGATATAGCTGGATAAGACATTTGACTATGTGGGTAGCAACAATAATTTTATTAACTTACTTAGTTAAAATTATAGCATTCAATAATACTTGCAAGAAGGAATACTCTAATACAGTTCCCGCTAGTTTATATGCAGGTTTTACAATGATTACTATGATTTTAGGATCATATTATTTCGATTATAACAATTTCTTAGGAAAATCATTATGGTCTATAGGATTAATATTACATACGGTACATTTATTAATTTTTATATATAGAAATGTAATTAAAGGCTTTAATAAAGACACTTTTGTACCAAGTTGGTTTGTAACATTTAATGGAATAATGGTATCTGTAGTAGTTGGTTCTAATATGAATGAACCTTTTATTGGTAAAATAGTTCTATACTATGGAATTTTGGCTTTAATGATTATAATGCCATTTATGATATTAAGACTAGTAAAACATCCAATAAAAGAAGCTTTTTATCATACTCAAGCAATATTATTAGCACCATCTAGTCTTTGTGTTGTTTCATATTTAAATGTTGTAGAAAATCCTAATAAACTAGTTATTTCTTTATTATACTTAGTTGTTTTTGTTACATTACTATATGTATTGTACAAGCTACCTGGATTCTTCTCATTTAAATTTACTCCAGCTTTTGCAGGATTAACATTCCCTATGGCAATTGGAATTGTAGCATCAGTTAAAATGGCAGGGTTTTTAACTAATTCTGGTTATGAAGCCATTGGTAATGTAATAAAACAAATATCAGGAATTCAAATATATATAACTACAGCTATAATAGGATATGTATTGTTTAATTTCTTTAAAATGTTTTTAATAGCAATAAAAGAAAAGTAAGTTTTTAAAAATATTAATAAATATATTCCATAAGATAAATATCATATAAGTGTGGCTTAGATTTTACTATGTTGCAGTGAATATGATATTTATCTTATTTTTTATAAAAATAAATAAAAAGGTATTCACAAATAAAGTAAAATGGAGTATTATATTATTATAGAAAATAAACATATCGGAAAAGTAGGAAAAGGGAGAGATGAATATGAAAATAGCCAAAAGTTTAGTACAATTAATAGGTAATACACCATTACTTGAATTAGAAAACTATAATACTGAGAAGGGAACTCTAGGAAGAATTATTGCTAAGTTAGAATATTTTAATCCAGGTGGAAGTGTAAAAGATAGAATCGGATTTGGAATGATAGAGGCGGCTGAAAAAGACGGACTATTAAATAAAGATTCAGTTATTATTGAACCAACTAGTGGGAATACTGGAATAGCTTTAGCTTATATTTCAGCAGCAAAAGGATATAAATTAATTTTAACGATGCCAGAAACAATGAGTATTGAAAGAAGAAATTTACTAAAGGCATTAGGAGCTGAATTAGTTTTAACTCCAGGTGCAGAAGGTATGAAAGGTGCTATTGCAAAAGCTAATGAATTAAAAGCATCAATTGAAAATTCAATAATACTTCAACAATTTGATAATCCAGCAAATCCTCAAATACACAGGGTTACAACTGCAGAGGAAATTTGGAATGATACAGATGGGCAAGTAGATATAGTGATTTCTGGAGTTGGTACAGGTGGTACTTTAACAGGTATAGGAGAAGTTTTAAAAGCTAGAAAAACTGATGTGAAAATTGTAGCTGTTGAACCAACGAATTCACCAGTTATTTCAGGAGGTAAACCTGGACCGCATAAAATTCAAGGAATAGGAGCAGGGTTTATACCAAAGAATTTAAATGTATCAATAATTGATGAGATTATAAAGGTTGAAAATGAAGATGCATTTAAGGCATCAAAGGATTTAGCAAGAACTGAAGGTTTATTAGTCGGAATATCATCAGGTGCAGCACTTGTTGCAGCTACAGAGATAGCAAATAGAGAAGAAAATAGAGATAAAATTATAGTTGTAATTTTACCTGATACAGGGGAAAGATATTTATCAACTGATTTATATAAATAATAAATAATTAATAATTAAGTCATTGCTATTTTTAGTGATGACTTTTATTATATAGAATATAGAATAAAAAGAAAAAGGTGATTAAGTGAAAATTTCAACTAAGGGAAGATATGGATTAAGGGCTCTAATTGACCTAGCTATTAATATGGATTGTGAGAATGTTAGTATTAAAGCTATATCTGAAAGGCAAAACATTTCTGAAAGATACCTAGAACAAATTTTTTCTTTATTAAGAAAAGCTGGTATTATAGTAGGAAAAAAGGGAGCACAAGGTGGATATAGTTTGGGGAAAAATATAAGTGAATTAACGATCCTAGAAATTTTGAAGGTTTTAGAAGGTGATAATATTTTTATTGATATAAATAGTAAGGAAGAAAATGAACTAGAGGATTTTATAAATAAGAATTTATGGATAGGTATAAACTCTATAATTGAAGAGTATTTTTATTCTATAACTTTAGAAGATTTAGTAGATAACTATAAAAAATCAAAAGATACACTTATATATTATATTTAACAATATAGACATAATTAGATTTTAAAATTTTTAAGAATAAAATAAAGGCTGTTTAATTACAGCCTTTATTTTATTTATTTTGCAAAGTATTTAGCATCTAATTCATTTGATATTGAAATATTATAAATATATGAATTACTTACTTCAATAATAAATTGTTTTTGTTCTTCTTCATTAAGGTTAAGCTTTGCTAACATCATATGATATTTCATAACATAAGCTTTTATATCACCTAAGTCTTCATATGAATAGTATTTTAAAGCCTCATCTGAAACATTGAATTCTTCTTTTAATAGAGAATAGAACATTCTTCCACCAAATAGATCAGCTAAAAATCTTACATATGCATGAGGTATTAATAACTTAGGATTAATTTCAGCAACAGTATTTAATTTATCAACATATGCTAAAGTTGAAGAAAGAATTTCTAAATCTTTATTATTTGATAATTCTTTTACATCATTTTTAATTGCTTCAGTTCTAAATAGTTCAGTTGTTACAAAAGGTTTAACATCTTCTAAATCCTTGTATTTGTTTAAATAATTTTCAATAGCTTCATATACAAAAGATAAATTATAAATATATTCTGTATAACTTTCTAAATCTGCACCTTTTGCAAGGAATCTATGTGTAAAACCTGAAATTTCAGTTGCTTTATGAAGAAGATGACTTTTATTTTTTATTTCTAGCATAAAATTGTTCATTTAAAACACCTCTCTAATAATTATTATTAATTAATATAGATTTAATGTTACTGTTTAAAACTAGAAATATCAAATCTCAAATATGCTTAAATTATGGTAATTTTCTCTATAAATCTTCTGTTTTTATAATATTAGAAGACTTTTTGAACATTGTTCATTTAAAGATTTAGATTGAGTAATAATATAGATAAAAAAATAAAATTTAGGAAACTGATAAAAGAAAATCAATTATATTAAACATAAAAAATCTGATTAAATAGCAATTGATATTATAGTTAAAAAATATGATCAAATTTTATAAAAGTAGTAATTGGGATTAACTAATAGGTGTGGGACTTATATTGTAATAAATCCCCATAAATGCTAATATGTAATTGATATCAAAGAAAGGTGGATGATGCTTCTTATGGTAAAAAATAATTCTAAAAGTTTAAAAAAATTTATATCAATTTTTCTTACTGCTTTAGTATTTATATTTCTAATTGGAGGAGTTATTTCTAACTTAAATGGATTTCAATTAAAAGATGTAATTTTTATTGAAGGCATAGTGGTCTTGATGATAGGAATTTTTTCTTCGATAGGTGGAAGTCAAAAAAGTTTAGATATAAAAGAATTTGTCATAGTAAATCCACAGTGCTTTGCCAATATAACTTTAGGACCTAATGGTATAATTAAAGAGAGAACAACAAATAATTCCAATTTACAGATTAATATTGATTTAGTTAGCACTTCTATAATAGTAGGAGCTATTATAGCTTTAATTAGTAGTTATTTATTATAATATATACAATGTTTAAAAGTAAGCATTCTAATTTAGAATACTTACTTTTTTTTATAATAAATTATAAATATATGAATAAGCTTGGAGGTGCTGATTTGATTATCATTTTAAGAATAAAAAGAAAGTATATTTATTTTTTGTTATCTATATTAATTCTTATTTTATTTGGGTTTATTTTTAGGACTAATATTAGAGAATACTTTAAGATTAGTTATAAGAATTACTATAATATTGATATTACAATTTATGAAATAAATGAGATGAAAAATAAATTAGAAATAGTAGATATAGATTATAAATGGAATGGTGACTTAATTAAGAATAATAATCCAAATAAAATAATAATTCATCACTCAGCTAGAGAAGAATGGAGTCCTGAAGAAGTTGATAAATATCATAAATCGAAAGGATGGAAGGGGATAGGCTATAATTTTTATATAAGAAAGGATGGTACTATTTATTCTGGCAGACCTGAAGATTCAGAAGGAGCGCATACTATTGGAGAAAATAGTAGTTCTATTGGAATTTGTTTAGAAGGAAATTTTGAAAAGGAAGAAGCTACGACAATGCAAATAGATAGTTTGAAAAACTTATCGATATATCTTTCTCTTAAATATGATGTATATAAGATTATTGGGCATAAAGATGTATATGATACGCTTTGTCCAGGAAAAAACTTCCCACTAGATATAGTAAAAAATGAAATAGTGAATTCAATAAAGGAATATGAAAATGGGAGCTTGTAGCCCCCATTTTTATTATGCAGTTAACTTGTATTCTTCTAAGGCTTTTGATAATTGGTCAGGACAAGAAGTACCTCTATTTTTGCAATCTATGCCTTTTAGTTTAATGATAGCATCATCAACATTCATGCCTGACACTAATACTGATATACCAAGTAAATTTCCTTCACAACCTCTTATAAAGTCAACCTTTTTAATAATATTATTTTCAATATCTAAATGAATTTCAGTTGAACAAACCCCTTTAGTTTTATAAACGAACATATGTAATACCTCCAAATTTTATTGCAAGAATATTATATAATTATATTCATTAAAAATAAAGGATACTTGTAGAATTTTGAATAAAAAGATAAAATATTGTGCCGAAAATATTTTTTAATCATAGTATAACTGTATATATTATTATTTGCGCAGCAAAAGGTGGTGTAGCATGAACTCTTTAATTGTATGCAATACAGGAAGTGATAATATTAGTAAGATATCTTTAGTTGAATCCTTAAATACTGATATTATATGTGAGGAAATATTATTAACTGTACGAGAAAGGCCTTTAGGGCCAAATGGAATTTATATTAAAAACAATATAGCGTATATAACAAATAGCTATAGCAATTCTATATCAATTCTAAATATGGATACATTAAAGGATACTGAGACAATTTATATTGGAGCAAATCCAAATGATTTAATCGGATATGGCAATAGTTTATATATTGTATGCTCGGAATCTAATGCAGTTGTTCTATATGATTTAGAAGAGAAGAAAATAATATTAGAAATAAAAACAAATAATTGGCCTTATAATATTGAAATTAGTAAAGAGTTAGGGTTACTTTTTATAACAAATTTTCAAAGTCATAATATATCTATTATAAGAATTATAACAAATAAAGTCATAGGAGAGTTAAAAACATTAGAATACCCAACTAAAGTTAAAGTCTCTGAAGATGGAAAGCAATTATATGTATGTGAAAGTTACATGGGAGATGAAGAAAATGGGTATATTGAAATATTTGATTTAACTACTTTAAAATCATTAGGGAAGATAGAGGTCGGAAAAGTACCAATAGACATAATTGAAGAAGAAAATATTTTGTATGTATGTAATCTTATAGATAGCAGTATATTTCTAATTGATAAGATTAATCTATATAAAATGAGTGAAATAAAGGTTGGTGGTATGCCAAGAGCTATAGTTAAATATAAAGATATCTTATATATTTCAGATTATTTAAACGGAAGAGTTATTTGTTTAGATTTAAGGAATAATGATACAAAAGCCATAACAGTAGGAAAAGAACCTAATGCTATGACTTTAAATTAATTTGAATCATTAAATAAAGAGTTCATAATTTTATTATAGATATCAGAAGGATTTTCCTTCCACCTATTGCATAAAGATAAGGCCTGCTTTTTTGATGGTACTGAGACTTTTAAAGAAATTAGTAAATTATCATTTTCTAAAGCTTGTAAGTCTACAATAAAGGAATTATCTTTACTTATTGTGTAATCACTATGAATAGTAAGTTCTTTTTTAATAGAGTCTATAATTGAAAGAAGGTAATCATCGATTATCTTCTTTTTAATTGAAGAAATCCTATCAGAAAAGAATGAAAGTGTATTAGCACCTTTTTCAGTAATTTTAATAAGTTTTTTTTCGTTAACTGTTTCATATCTTAAAAAATCCGAAGATATCAATTCGCTGATATACTGCTGGAGTGTAAAGTAGTTTATAAAATTATTTTCTAATATGATTTCAGTTAGTTGAGTATTAGTAATAGGTTGTTTTAATGAATCAGTTACGTATAAAACTAATAATTTATTTTCTGCTAATTCAGCTGAGTTTTCGTACATCTTAAACCTCCATTTAGAAAGTATAAATTTATTATAACATATTATTTAAAAAATTCATAACTACATATTATTGTCATTAATATAGTAAACACAGAATATATATTAAATAAATAAATTTTTAGGAGCTTTTATGAATAGAAGGCATAGAGTTGGATTAAGTTTATTTTTATTACTTTCTACAGTTATAGTATCTATCTTTTTTACAGAGGAATCTAAGTTAAGCTTAGCAGAAATTAAAAGCGATAAGCCAATTTATAGAGTTAAAACAGAAGAAAAAATATTAGCACTTACTTTCGATATAAACTGGGCAGAAAATGATGAGCTTTATAACATATTAGAGGTACTAGATAAATATAATGTAAAGGCAACCTTTTTTATAATGGGAGGTTGGGTAAATTATAGTGAAGAAAATAAGGATAAACTTATAAAAATAAAGGAGGGAGGTCATGAGATAGGAAACCACAGTTATAAACATCCTATGTTTAGTAATATTACTGAAGAAAGGATGAGGGAAGAACTTGAAAAAACTAATAAGATTATAAAAGATACTATTGGAGAAGATATTAAATTATTTAGATTTCCAAGTGGGGACTATAACAAAAAATCATGTGAATTCATTTATAACAATGGAATGATTAGTATTCAATGGGATGTTGATTCATTAGATTGGAAGCAAATTAGTGCTGAAAGTGAATATGATAGGGTCATGAAGAAGGTTTCTCCAGGTTCAATAGCATTATTTCATAATAATGGTAAGTACACTCCAGGGAATTTAGATAAGATAATTAGTGAATTACTAAAAGATGACTATAAATTTGTTAAAGTAGGAGAAATGATTTACTATAATGATTATTACATTGATGAAAAAGGAGAGCAAATAAAAAAATAATTAAAAATATTGAAAAATGATGATATAATGTATTATAATGGAAATGTATCCATTAAGATTAAAAAAAGCAAAGGAATAAAAATTATTACTAAGGGAGAGAGGGGTTAGTGATGGACAACTTGATGTTAAATAACAAGATTTATTTAGAGGGAAAGGTAATATCAGAATTAGAATTTAGTCATGAAATGTATGGGGAAGGGTTTTATACATTTACTATGGAGGTTACGAGACTTAGTGATTCAGTTGATATTTTAAATATAACGGTTTCAGAGAGATTAATAGCTAATATGGATTTATCAATAGGTAAAGAAATTATAGTTGATGGTCAATTAAGGTCTTATAATAAATTTGTAGATGGTTCAAATAAGTTGATATTAACAGTTTTCGCTAGAAACATAGAACCATGTATTGAAAAGAGTAAAAATCCTAATGAAATTTTCTTGGATGGATATATATGTAAGGAGCCGGTGTATCGAACTACACCATTTGGAAGAGAAATTGCTGATGTGTTATTAGCTGTAAATAGAGCTTATAATAAATCAGATTATATTCCTACAATTGCTTGGGGAAGAAACTCAAGATTCTGCCAAAATTTAGAAGTAGGAGACAATATTAGAGTTTGGGGTAGACTTCAAAGTAGAGAATATCAAAAGAAAGTAAGTGATACAGAAGTGATTAAAAAGGTTGCTTATGAAGTATCAGTTTCAAAGATGGAAAGGGTTCAAGAAGAGCAATCTGAACCTGAGATTGAAGTTAACGAACAAGAAGTGATGTAGAAATAAAGGTGAAAAGTTTTCTTTTCACCTTTTATTTATGTATTTTATTTTCGTAAATCATCTAAAAGTTTTGTTTTGTCCTTTGTCTTCTCATCTACAGACTTGATAATTTTAGCTGGACTACCTGCTACTACAACACCTGATGGAACATCTTTAGTTACAACAGATCCAGCAGCAATTACAGAGCCATTACCTACTTTTATTCCTTCTAATATTACTGCGTTTGCTCCAATTAAGACATCATCGCCTATTTCACAAGGAGATTTACTTGGTGGTTCAAGTACTCCAGCTACTACAGCTCCTGCACCTAAATGAGATCTTTTACCAATCTTTGCTCTAGCTCCAAGTACAGCATTCATATCTATCATAGTACCTTCGCCTATTTCTGCACCGATATTAATAACTGCCCCCATCATAATTACAGCATTTTGCTCTATTTTTACCCTATCTCTAATTATAGCCCCTGGTTCAATTCTTGCATTAATATCTAAGAGATTAAGCATAGGTATAGCAGAATTTCTTCTATCATTTTCAATTCTGAAATGGTTTATTAATGAGCTATTAGTATCTATGAATTCTTTAATTAGGTTTGATTCAGCAAAAATTACATAAAAATCATTATTTCCATACCACTCTATATTATTTAAATTAGCTTTACTTAAATCTCCGTTAATATAAGCTTTGACAGGTGTAGTCTTTACTGTATCTCTTATAAATCTTGCAATTTCATAAGGATCAGTTAAATCTGTATAATTCATAAAAAAATCCTCCCCAAATGTATAATAAGTTTTAAAAATTATATCAATATATTGGAAGGATAGCAAGTGTTAGGAAGCTAGAAAATTAAAAAACAATATTATTTGCAAGTAAGTTATACTTAAGGTAAAATTTATAAAAAAAGGAGTTGATAATTTTGAAACTAAAACAAGGATTAGTCCAAGTTTATACAGGTGAGGGAAAAGGAAAGACTACTGCTGCTATCGGGCAAGGAATTAGGGCTTATGGCAATGGTTTAAAGGTATATATGTTACAATTCTTAAAAGGTGGGAGGACTGGGGAACTTGCAACAATTGATGAGCTGGGAGATAATTTTAAAATCTTCAGATTTGAGAAGCCTAAAGATTTTACATGGAATTTAACAAAAGAAGAATTGGAAGAGTTAAAGTTAGAAATAAGAGATGGATATAATTTCATATTAGATGCTATTAAAGGAAACAAATGCGATTTATTAATTATTGATGAGATAATGGCTGTTTTATCAAATAAATTTCTTACAATTGATGAAGTGCTATATATTATAGATAATAAGCCTAAAACTATGGAGATTATATTAACTGGAAGAAATGTTCCACAAGAAATAATAGAGAAGAGTAATTTAGTAACGGAAATGAAATGTATTAAACATTATTTCGAGGAAGGAGTCTCAGCAAGAGAAGGTATAGAGTATTAAATATTAGGGGGCTAACAAATGAATGATAATTTATTTAGAATTGAAATGTCTGGAATTAGAAGATTTTTTAATAAGGTAAAAAATGTAGATGGGGCAATATCATTAACTTTAGGACAACCGGACTTTGATACACCTATGGAAATTAAGTATGGAATGATAAAAGCAATTGAAGAGAATAAAACTGTCTATACAGATAATTTTGGAGTTCTAGATTTAAGAAGAGAAATATCAAAATACTTAAAACATAAAGGGATTCATTATGAATATGATGAGATATGTGTCACGGTTGGAGGGAGTGAGGCTTTATTTTCATCCTTAGCAGCGATTATAAATAAAGGAGATAAGGTGCTAATTCCTACACCTGCATATCCAGCATATGAAAATATTGTAAAAATAATTGGTGGAGAAGTTATAAATTTTAAATTAAATGAAGATTTTTCCCTTGATTTTGAAGGCTTAGAAATGTTGATAAAGAAAGAAAATATTAAATATATGATATTATCATATCCATCTAATCCTACTGGAGCTATATTAAGTCAGGAAGAATATATTAAATTAGCGAGAATTATAGAAGAAAATAATTTAACAGTAATAAGTGATGAAGTATATGAAGCCTTTTGTTATGATGAATATTATAGCGTTGCTATGTGTGAGGATATTAGGAAAAATGTTATATATATTGGTGGATTTTCTAAGATGTTTTCAATGACAGGGATACGAATTGGATATATTGCAGCATATAAGGAAATTATAGATGAGATTGGAAAAGTACATCAATACAACGTATCTTGTAGTAATTCTATAGGACAATACGGAGTTATAGAAGGACTTAGATATGGATTATATAATGTTTGCAATATGAAAGATGAATTTATAAAAAGAAAAAGTTATGTTGAAAATAGATTAAGAAAAATGAATGTAGACTTTGTTTCACCTAAAGGAGCTTTTTATATATTTCCATCAATAAAGAAATTCAATTTAAATTCAGAAGAATTATGTGAAAAATTGTTATATGAAGAAAAGGTTGCTTGTGTTCCAGGAAATGCGTTTGGAAGTGGAGGAGAAGGGTTTATAAGATTGTCTTATTGTTATTCACACGCTGAACTGGAAGAGGCGTTAAATAGAATTGAAAAATTTGTTAAAAAAAATAGAGAGTAATAGAAGTACCCGCTAGAATGTTATTAATCATTTTAGCGGGTACTTTTGTAAATAAATATACTATGAAAATATATAAATCTAAAGAGAATTATTATATTGAGATGTGCACCTCAAACGTACAAATATTTATAAATGTCCACTGGTGATAATGGAGTATCAATGTGATAATTTAAAAAATTAATATATTAATAAAAATTAGGAAAAATGAAAGATTAATATTTATACTTGCATAAATGCCGAAATTTAGGGCGTGTAAGCGTTTTCTAAAAATACAAACAATCTTTAATCAATTATAAAAAAAACTACTAAATTATTGATACATTATCAAAATAGTGAATGTAATTTTAAAATGTTAATTGACAATTTCCGATAATATAATATAATTAATAATATCTACAAAATGGAATGTGCGTAGAATTATGAATGGGGGTTGAAAACAAATGGTAAAGTATATAGGGAAGAGACTTTTTACTAGTGTAATTACTATTTGGGCTGTAGTTACAATAGTTTTCTTTCTAGTAAGGATGATGCCAGGTGGTCCATTTGACGGTGAAAAAACTACACCTGAGATGAAAGCTCAATTGAATGAAAAATATGGATTGGACAAACCTGTTGGTGAACAATATACAATTTACATGAAGAACCTTTTAAAAGGTGATTTCGGTAAATCAATGAAGTACAAAGGTAGAGAGGTATTAACAACTATAGAAAAAAGTTTTCCTAACTCAGCTAAAGTAGGAGCTGTAGCAATAGCATTTTCTGTAGTAGTAGGTGTTTCTCTTGGTATAGTAGCTGCATTGAAGGCTGGTAAATGGCCAGATAATTTATGTATGATATTAGCAACTTTAGGAATAACAATACCTAGTTTCGTCATGGGGACATTCTTAATCTTTATTTTTACAGTAAAGATAAGAGGCTTCTTACCGGCAACTGGATTAAGTAATCCTAAGAATTATATAATGCCAGTACTTGCACTTTCAGGAAGTTCAATGGCATTTATAACAAGATTAACAAGAAGTAAACTGATTGATGTATTAAAATCAGATTATATAAGAACAGCAAAGGCTAAAGGATTAAGTGGGAAGACTATAATTTTTAAGCATGCATTAAGAAACTCATTAATTCCGGTAGTTACTTACTTAGGCCCACTAGTTGCAGGAGTTTTAACTGGGTCATTTGTAGTAGAAAAAATATTTGCAATTCCTGGACTTGGAAATGAATTTACTTTATCAATAACTAATAGAGATTATACTTCATTATTAGGAGTAACAGCTTTTTATTGTACACTAATAGTAATATGCAATCTTTTAGTTGATATAGTTTACGTGTTAATAGATCCAAGAATTAAACTAGAAGGATAATAGGGGGTAAAGCAATGGAAAATTTAAAGGTTGACTTAAATATTGATAAAGAATTATTTACTCCTTTAAGTGAAGAGGAAAAGAATTTTGAAGAAATAGTTAGACCAAGTGTTGGATATTGGGCAGATGCTTGGAGAAGATTAAAAAGCAATAAAGTGGCATTATTTTCTTTAGTAATGATTTTTATAGTAATTATTTTTGCTTTCGTAGGTCCATTCTTAATGGAGAAGCTATTTGGTTACACATATTATGATACAAATTTACAAGCAACTGACTTAAAACCAAGTGCAACGCATTGGTTTGGAACTGATAATTTAGGTAGAGACTTGTTTGTAAGAGTTATGTATGGATCTAGATACTCACTTATAATCGCAATTTGTGCAGCAGCTATAAATCTAGTTGTTGGTGTATTATATGGAGGAATTGCAGGATTCTTCGGTGGGAAAGTAGATAATATAATGATGAGAATAGTAGATGTTTTATATTCTATTCCTAATCAAATATATGTAATTATTTTAATGGCGGCTTTCAAAAAGGAAGGATCAACTGGGCTTGTGACAATAATTTTAGCAATGTCAATATCTTATTGGGTTGGTATGGCTAGAATAGTAAGAGGAGATATTCTTCAATTGAAACAACAAGAGTTTGTTCTAGCAGCTAAAGCTCTAGGAGCTTCCAAGTTAAGAGTATTATTTAGGCATTTAATTCCAAATTGTATTGGATCTATTTTAGTTACATTAACATTATTCGTTCCGCAAGCTATATTTAATGAAGCGTTTTTAAGTTTCATAGGATTAGGTATAAATGCACCACTTGCATCTTTAGGTACTTTAGCAAATGATGCTAGTGGATTATTAAGTACTTCTGCATATCAATTATTATTCCCAGCAGCAGCTATTTGTGTAATAATATTAGCATTTAACCTGTTTGGTGACGGATTAACAGAAGCTTTAGATCCTAAGAATAAGAAATAGGAGGAATGACTGATGGATAAATTATTGGAAGTTAAGAATTTGAAGACCTCCTTTAAAACACATATAGGTGATGTACAAGCGGTTAGAGGGGTTTCTTTATATTTAAACAAAGGTGAAGCATTAGGTATTGTGGGTGAATCAGGTTGTGGTAAATCTGTTACTATGATGTCAATTATGAGATTATTAGCAGATAATGCAATTATTGACTCGGATGAAATAATATTTAATGGACAAAATATTACTAATCCAACTGAAAAGGAAATGCAAGAAATTAGAGGGAATGAAATGGCAATGATATTTCAAGACCCTATGACATCTTTAAATCCTTTGTTTACAGTTGGAGAACAACTAACTGAACATTTAATTAAACACAAAAAAATAAGTAAGCAAGAAGCTAAAAATTTAGCTATAAAAATGCTAGATATGGTAGGTATTCCAAGTCCGGAAAGTAGACTGAAACAATATCCTCATGAGTTCTCTGGTGGTATGAGACAAAGAGTGATGATTGCAATGAGTCTTATTTGTGAACCTAAGCTTATAATTGCGGACGAGCCTACAACAGCTTTAGATGTTACAATTCAAGCGCAGATTCTAGATTTAATGAAAGATCTTAAAAATAAGATTAATACTTCAATAATATTAATAACTCATGATTTAGGTGTAGTTGCTGATCTTTGTACTAGGATTAATGTTATGTATGGTGGAATAGTTGTAGAAGAAGGAACAGATGAAGATATATTCTATAATGGTAGACATCCATATACATGGGGGCTATTAAATAGTGTACCTAATCCTAAGAGTGAAATAAAGGAAAAGCTTACTCCAATTGAAGGACAACCGCCTGATTTATTAAAACCACCAACTGGATGTCCTTTTGCTGCAAGATGTAAGTATGCAATGAAGGTTTGTTTAGAAAAACAGCCACCATTGTTTGAAATTTCTGAAGGACATAGAGCAGCATGCTGGTTATGTCATGAAAATGCACCAAAGGTTGAGTCACCAATAAGGAGGGAAGAATAATGGAAAAAGATAAAGATATTATTTTAGAAGTAAATAATCTTTGTAAATACTTCCCTGTAAATAAAGGCCTTTTTGCTCAAAAAAGTTTTGTAAAGGCGGTTGATAATGTTTCTTTTACAATAAAAAGAGGAGAAACGTTAGGATTAGTTGGGGAATCAGGTTGTGGGAAAACTACTACTGGAAGAACAATATTAAAATTATATGAACCAACTTCGGGCCAAGTTATATTTAATGGGGAAGACATTACTAATCACAGTGAAAAAAAGATGGTTTCATTGAGAAAGAATATGCAGATGATATTTCAAGATCCATATGCTTCATTAAATCCTAGAATGACTGTAGGAGATATTATAGGTGAAGCAATAGATATACATGGATTATATAAAGGTGAAGAAAGAACTAAAAGAATAAGATATCTTTTAGATAGAGTTGGTCTTAATGGAAGCCATATTAATAGATATGCTCATGAATTTTCAGGTGGGCAAAGACAAAGAATTGGTATTGCAAGGGCACTTGCTGTACAACCTGATTTTATAGTTTGTGATGAGCCTATATCAGCTTTAGATGTATCTATTCAAGCTCAAGTTATAAATATGTTAGAAGAACTTCAAGAAGAATTTAGATTAACATATTTATTTATAGCTCATGACTTATCAATGGTTAAGCATATATCAACTCATATTGGGGTTATGTACTTGGGACAAATGGTCGAAAAAGGACCTGCTGATGATGTTTATTTAACACCTAAGCATCCATACACTCAAGCATTACTTTCAGCTGTTCCAATAGCAGATCCGAAAGTAGCTAAGAGTAATAAAAGAATAATTTTAGAAGGAGATATTCCTTCACCGATAGATCCACCAGCTGGATGTAGATTTAAAGCAAGATGTAAATATGCTATGCCGATTTGTGGTCAAGAAACTCCTGAACTTCAGGAAGTTGAACCAGGTCATTTTGTAGCATGTCATCTATTTAATAAATAGTTAGCTATTGCAATTAAGCAATTTCTATAAATATATATATTAAGGGGGAAAAAACAATGAAGAGCAATAAGCTTAGAAAAATTTGTGCCGTAGCACTAACACTTGCGCTTGGGATGTCTGTTTTTGCAGGATGCGGAAATAGTGATTCAGGAGATGGTGGAAGAAAACTAATCTATAATTTAGGAGCAGATCCAGAAACGATTGATCCTACATTAAACACTGCTTCAGATGCAGGTTCTATAATTGATAATGCGTTTGAAGGATTGATGAGATTAGATGAAAATGAAAAAGCAATTCCTGGAGTTGCTGAAAAAATGGAAGTATCAGAAGATAACTTAGTTTATACTTTCACATTAAGAAAAGATGCTAAGTGGTCTGATGGAGAAGCAGTAACAGCTAAGGATTTTGAATATTCTTGGGTTAGAGCTTTAACTAAAGAAACAGCTTCTGAATATAACTATCAATTATTCTATATAAAAAATGGTGAAAAGTTCTACAATGGAGAAGCTACTAGAGAAGAACTAGGAATCGAAGTTGTTGATGATAATACACTTAAGGTTACTTTAGAAGCACCTACAGCTTATTTCCCAGAACTTACTGCATTTACAACTTATATGCCTTTAAGAGAAGATATAGTTAGTGCAGATCCAGATGGATGGGCAACTAATCCAGAAACTTACGTTTCAAATGGAGCTTTCAAATTAGTTCAATGGGATTTAAAAGATCAATTAATATTTGAAAAGAATGAAAATTACTGGAATGCTAAAGAAATCAAACTTGCAGGAATAGTTTGGAAATTAGTTACTGATCAAAACACTGCTTATTCATCTTTATTATCAGGTGAATTTGATATGGTTGATACAGTACCTCCAGCAGAAATAGCTAAGGGTATAGAAGATGGATTAGTTACAATATATCCAAATCTTGCTACTTACATGTTAGTAGTAAATGTTGGTAAACAAGATACGTTAAGTGATGATGTTAAAGAAGCTTTAAGTAATGTAAAAGTAAGAAAAGCTTTAAATTTAGCAATAGATAGAAAAGCTATTACTGAAAATGTTACTAAATCAGGACAAGTTCCTGCATACAGCTTTGTTCCAAAGGGGATTTTAAATGCTGATGGAGAAGATTTTGCTGATAGAGAGTACTATGATGCAAATAAAGCTAATATTGAAGAAGCTAAGAAATTATTAGAAGAAGCTGGATATCCAAATGGTGAAGGTCTTCCTACATTAGAGTTTATGTATAATACTGAAGGAGATCATAAATTAATAGCTCAAGCTATACAACAAGACTGGGCTAAGATTGGAGTTAATGTTGAATTAACTAACCAAGAATGGAAGGTATTCTTAAATACTAGACAAGAAGGCGGATACAATATCGCTAGACATGGTTGGTCAGGAGACTATGTTGACCCTATGACATTCTTAGATTTATGGGTAACAGGCGGAGGAAATAATGATGCTGGATACTCAAATGCTAAGTATGACGAATTAGTTGCAGCTGCTAAGAGTGAAGCTGATCAAGCTAAGAGATGGGAAATCATGAAGGAAGCTGAAGATATATTAATGGCAGATATGCCAATAATTCCATTATACTACTATACTAAAGTTAAGGGAGCTAAGCCAGAAATTAAAGGCGTTAAAGTTTCAACTTTAGGACATGTAGATTTCTATAATGCATATATTGAAGGTGAAGAATAATAAATTAAAAAGAAGAGTCATTTGACTCTTCTTTTTTAATTACCTGCTCTATTAAAATCTTGACTAGAAAATCCTTCTCTTTTAATTGATTTATGTTTTGCGTTTGGATTATGATTATGTCCTTCTTCTGTTATTGGTGTTTGATAATTACATTTCTCCATTCTGGATTTTTTATTATCAGGTTGACTATCCTTTGGCATTGGAAACCCTCCTTTAAATGTTTATATTATATTTTTACACTTTATTTAAAATTTAAACTGGAAATAAAAAGCTAAAATATAATAAAGTTAGGTTGTCTTAAAGACAACCTAACTCATTTAAATACCCAAGACATCTTCCATACTATATAGTTTAGGTGCAATGATATCTTTCATATATTCAGCAGCTTTTAGTGCACCTACAGCAAATACTTCTCTAGATGAAGCTTTATGTGATAATTCTATAATTTCTCCAGCACCGGAGAATAGAATATCATGATCACCAACTATAGAACCACCTCTTATAGAATGAATACCTATTTCATTTTTTTCTCTTTTGGCAATTCCATTTCTACCATAGATGAAATTACTTTCATCTGGTATCGAGTCTTTTATTGTATTTGCTAATAAAAGAGCAGTACCACTAGGAGAATCTACTTTTTGATTGTGGTGTTTTTCTATAATCTCAATATCATAATTATCATATAAAGTTGGGACAATTTTTTTTAATAAGAAATTTAGTAAATTAATCCCTAAAGACATATTAGCAGATTTAAAAATTGGTATCAGATTACTTTTTTCGTTAATTAACTTTAATTCATCTTCATTATATCCTGTAGAACATAAAATAATAGGCTTATTTTTTCTTATTGATAAATTAAGTAAACTCTCAAGTGCTTCTGGTCTTGAAAAATCAATTAATACATCATATTCTGTATCTACTTCATCTGCATTACTAAATACCTTAAAATTATAGTTATTATTAGGATATCTATCTATACCAGCTATTATTTCAATATTAGGGAAGTTTTTTGAAGTGTTCACTATTTCTTGTCCCATTTTTCCACAACAACCATTTAATAATATTTTTACCATAGTTCCTCCTTAAATTAAATTATATTTTCTTAATGTTTCTCTTAATAATGAAAGATTAGTATTATCCATTTCATATAATGGTAATCTAAAGCTTCCAACTTCCTTGCCCATAAAATTTAAAGCTGTTTTTACAGGTATTGGGTTTGTTTCTATAAAAAGCATTTTTATCAATTCTATTGCATTCAATTGAAGATTTGTAGCCTTTTTAATATCACCATTTAAGTAGGCATAAACCATATCATGAACTTCTCTTGGTACAATATTTGATAAAACTGATATAGCACCTATCCCGCCTAAAGACATTATTGGTATTATTTGATCATCATTTCCAGAGTATATATCCATGCTATCTTTGCATAAAGCTTTCATTTCTGCAATTTGACTGATATTACTGCTAGCTTCCTTAATGGCAACGATATTTTTAAGTTTACTTAATTCTAATAGTTGCTTTGGAGTTATATTAACACCGGTTCTACTAGGAACATTATATAATATTATAGGAGTATTGACCTCATTATTAATTGCTTCAAAATGCTTAAGCAAACCTTTATGGTTGGTTTTATTATAATATGGAGTTATTAATAATAAGCCATCAACACCAACAGATTCTGCATATTTACTCATTTGAATGGAAGCATCTGTGTTATTTGTTCCAGTACCAGCAATAACAGGTATTCTTTTGTTTACTGTATCAACTGTAAACTTAATTGCTTTTTCTTTTTCTTCTTTAGTCATTGTACTTGCTTCACCTGTAGTACCGCAAATAACAATAGCATCTGTTTTTTCTTCTATTTGCCATTCTATTAGTTCCTTTAATTTAGCATAATTAATTTCATTATCAGTGCTGAATGGCGTTACAATAGCAACTGCAGAGCCTTTAAAAATTGACATTAATCATCACTCCCTATTAATAGTTCGGCTATTTGAACTGCATTTAAAGCAGCTCCTTTCCTAATATTATCAGCAACTACCCATAGATTTAGCCCGTTTTCTAAGCTATAATCTCTTCGTATGCGACCAATAAAAACATCATCTTTTCCACTTACTTGTAAAGCAGTAGGATATTTAAGCTTAGATACATCATCATAAAGTGTTATTCCCTTTGTATTATTAAATAAATTAAAAATATCGTTTAATTCAAATGGTTTTTCTAGTTCTATATTAATACTTTCACTATGGCTATTTAAAACAGGTACCCTAACAGCAGTTGCTGTAATTTTTAAGTTAGAATTATGAAGGATTTTCTTTGTTTCTTCTATCATCTTAACTTCTTCCTTTGTATAACCATTTTCAAGAAATACGTCAATATGCGGTAGACAATTTCCTGCAATTGGATAAGGAAATTTTTTAGGGCCTTCTCCTTTTAAACCATCTTGTAAATCTAAAATTCCTTGTATACCAGCTCCTGAAACTGCTTGATAAGTAGAGTAGACTATTCTTTTAATTCCATAGTTGTCAGATAAAACTTTTAATGGAAGCATAGCTTGAATTGTAGAACAATTTGGATTTGCTATTATACCATTATGCCATTTGATGTCTTCTGGATTAACCTCTGGTACAACTAATGGAACATTTTTATCCATTCTAAAAGCACTAGAATTATCGATGACAATAGCTCCGTATGAAGAAAATATCGGAGAATACTTTAAACTTACATCACCACCAGCTGAAAATAATGCAAAATCTATTTTTTTATTTTTGATATTTTCTTCAGCAGTTTCTTCAACAATATATTCTTCTTCTTTATATAAAAGCTTTAAACCAGCTGATCTTTTAGATGCAAAAAGATATAGGTTTTTAATTGGAAAGTTCCTTTCTTCTAGAATTTCTAAGAATTTTCTACCTACGTTACCAGTAGCCCCAACTATAGCAACATTGTACATAACATTTTCCCCCTTTTTGTTATAGTAAGTATAAAAATATACTTACTAATAACTATAGTCAAATTTTTCAAAAAATTCAATACTTTATTATAATATATAGATTTCTATCTTATATAGTGATAAATAATTTTGGCAGTATATTCAAAAGCGATTTGGGAAAACTATAGATATTATATTATAGGGGGTACATAAATGAGTAAAACACCGCTTAAGAAAATTATAAAATCAAAAATTAAGTCAAATAAGGAACTTAATGATGCAGAAGTTCTTAGAGAAAAAATTAAATATGAAATTGCAGAGGAATTGGGATTAAAGGACAAAGTTGATTCTTATGGATGGGGAGGATTAACTGCAGAAGAAACTGGAAGAATAGGAGGTATAATGACTAAGAGAAAAAGAATGTTAAAAATACCAACGAATGATGAAATTTTAGGCAGAAAGTGATTTATTTTATAATCCTTTATTATGTAGCATTGACTAAAGGAAAAATTACATTTAATATAGTTTTAGAAAAGTATTAAGGTGGGGGGGAATTACTTTGGCATATGGAGACTTTGCAGAAATTTATGATGAATTAATTTATGAAGATATAAATTATGATTCTATGTGTTCAAGGGTAATAGAAATATGTAATAAAGAAGGAATAACATTTAATAATTATTTAGATTTAGCTTGCGGTACAGGAAATTTAACTTTGAGGTTAGCTAAAGGTTTTAATGAGTCGTTTGCTGTTGACCTATCTGAAGATATGTTACGAGAAGCTTTTGAAAAATTAAAAAAAGAAAAAGTTAAATGTAAAATAGTCTGTCAAGATATGAGCGAATTTACTTTAAATCGAAAATTTGATTTAATTACATCAGTATTAGATTCAACGAACTATATAATTGAAGAGGATAAACTTGTTAATTATTTAGTTAGAGTTAAGGAACACTTAAATGACAATGGTTTATTTATTTTTGATATAAATTCATATTATAAGCTTTCAAATATTTTAGGAAACAATATATATACTTATAGTGAGGAAGAAGTTTTTTATACATGGGAAAATACTTTTGAAGAAGATTTACTAAGTATGTATTTGACTTTTTTTGTTAAGAGAGGCGATTTATTTGAAAGATTTGAAGAAGAACATTTAGAAAAAGCATATACTGAAGAATTTATAGAAGAAAAACTAAATACTGTTGGATTAAAAATACTAGGAAAATTTGATGGATATACAGATAAAAAAGTAAATGATAAAACTGAAAGAATTGTATATGTAGTAAAAAAATAAATTAAAATGGAGGAATTTTAATGGATAAAATAATAAGAGCAACAGCAAAGGATGGAATGATTAGAATAATTGCTGGTGAAACAACAAATTTGGTAAATACAGGTACAAGTGTTCATGAGTGTGCTCCAGTTGCAGCAGCAGCTTTAGGAAGAATGCTAACAGCAGGAGCTTTAATGGGTGTGACTTTAAAATCAGATAAGGAAGTTATGACATTAAAAATAAATGGTGGAGGGGAAGCCAAAGGAATCACTGTAACCGCTTATGAAGGTGGAGTTGTTAAAGGTTTTATAGGCAATCCTTATGGAAATTTACCTTTAAACTCTAAAGGTAAATTAGATGTAGGTGGATATGTAGGAATAAATGGTGAATTTACTGTTATTAAAGATTTAGGAATGAAGGATCCTTATGTTGGTCAAGTTCCTATATATACTGGAGAAATAGGTGAAGATTTAGCATATTATTTTACAGTTTCTGAGCAAACTCCATCTGCAGTTGCATTAGGTGTATTAGTTGATAAAGACTATTCAATAAAGGTAGCTGGTGGTTTTATAATTCAAATGATGCCAGATGCAGATGAACTACTTTCAGATTTACTTACATATAGATTAGAAGAAATTCCTTCAATAACAACAATGTTATTAGAACATGGAAGTATTGAAAAAGTTATAGAATATATATTTGATGGAATGGATTTAAATATATTAGAAGAGGTATCACCAGAATTTAAATGTAATTGCACAAGAGAAAAAGTTGAGTCTGTTTTAATTTCTATAGGAGAAAAAGACTTAGAAGAAATATATAATGACGGTAAAGAAGAAGAAATTAAATGTAATTTTTGTAATGCAGCATATAAGTTTTCTAATGAAGAAATTGGTAAAATTTTAAATCAAGCTAGACAAAAATAGTATGTAAAAAAACGCACTGAATGTTTTAATTTCAGTGCGTTTTATATTATTGGAGGCACCACCCAGATTTGAACTGGGGAATAAAGGTTTTGCAGACCTCTGCCTTGCCACTTGGCTATAGTGCCTAGTATATTTATAGATTATGCTGTAAAGTAAATTTTGATACATAAAATAAATTTTAAAATTCTTGAAATAATATATTTAGGAGGCGATAAATTTGGATATGTTTAAAGAATTAAATAATATATTGATAAATAAAGAGAAACCTTCGATAGCAATAGAGCTTCTAATGAATAATTCAGATTTTAAACAAAGTCATTTAGGTATTTTAAATAAGTTGAAAAATGTACCTCAAGATAAAGAGTTTCACCCTGAAGGTAATGTATGGAATCATACTAAGTTAGTTATTGACAACGCAGCTAAGATTAAAGGTTTTTCAGAAGATAGTAATAGTTTTATGTGGGCAGCGTTATTTCATGATATTGGTAAAATTGAAACCACAAAATTTATTAAAGGAAGATATAGATCATATAATCACGATAAGGTTGGAAAAAATGTTACAAAGAATATATTAATTAATTATATGGATGAAGAAAAAGCTAATAAAATAGCTGAAATTGTAAGTTTCCATATGCATCATATATATATATTGAAAGACTTACCATTTTCTAATATTCCTGAATTGATAAAGAGTAGATACTATGATGATATTATAATGCTTTTTATTTGTGATAAGTTGGGGCGTGGGAATAATACCTATGATGAAAAAGAAAAAGCATTAAATGAAGTAAATATAATTTTAGACAAGCTACAAAAAGAAGATAATAAAATTAATGATTCTATTACGAAAAAATTCAAAGAAATAAAAAATATATTAATATAGATATATGAAAAATAAAAACACCTCAAAATGTAATTTTAATACTTTGAGGTGTTTTTATATATTATAAAATTAGAAACATTTATATATGAATAACGTATTATATAAAAGACTAAATAATGAAGATGCTACCTCTATCATGTAACTTTTCATCACTTAAATATATAGGATTAACATTATGCTTTTTTAAAAAAGCTTTAACTTCATAACCATATTTATAATATTTTAAATTACCAAAGAAAGCCATGGTTTCATCATTAATTAACCCACCTGAACCGCCTATAAATCCATAGTTTAAGCCTTTTAAAATAATATCTCCAGGAGGGATTAACAGTATGTCAAATCCATATTTTGATAAAACTTTATAAATGCCGATATCGCTTGTTATTAAGGCTTTATTATTTACAGGTAGACATGAACATTTTGTATAACCTTGCTTTACATTAATTAAAGTTTTTTCAGTTTGATATTTTAATAGATTTTTATCTGAATAATTCAAGTTGTGTACAAAATAATCTTCTAAGATTAAAGCATTAAGAAAGATGTTGCTAGGATAAGTTTCCTTTAAAGAATTTTCACTTTCAATATATTTGATATTTAAATCAGATAATTTTTTTTTGAAGTTTTCATCTATATTCCTATTAATTATTATTTTTTTTAACTTTTTATCTAATATATTCATTTGGATATCTGCATGACCATTAATAGCCTCGTAAACAGTATGGCATTTAGGGATTTCAATTATGTTTAAATTCAAAGAGTTTAAAGCTTCTTTTTCTCTTGTTGTGGTTCTGTAATCTATAAAGCAAATCATATTAATCTCCTAGTATATTTTTTTGTATATTATAAGATATTAATATATATTTGTCGATTATTAAGAAATAATTTTTGAATATAGATATTTTTTTTATACATACTATTATTAGAAAGGGAGTGGAGTCCATGCTTGTATTAAAAATTATTTACAACAGTGATTTGAATTTTGTAAATGAAATTCAAGAGTTAAGGTTAGTGCTGAAGAAAAAAGACATAAAAATAGGAGTTGTAGAAAGTGTGGAATTAGATAATCATATAATAAAAATATTATGTGATGATAATAGTTATAATGAAAGAGTTAAAGATATTATAAATTTATATATAAGTAATGTATTATATAAGGTGGTTTTAAATGAATATAAAGAGAAGGAGATGTTTGGATACTTAACAGAAAATTATTACTTCCTTAAACAAGAGGAAATAATAGAAGTTGAAGAAGAAATAATGAATGTATTCTTAGAAAATAAATCTTTAAATTTTGATAATTTAATATACTGTCTAAATAAAG
Source organism: Clostridium lamae (assembly GCF_033043255.1). Lineage (NCBI taxonomy): Bacteria > Bacillati > Bacillota > Clostridia > Eubacteriales > Clostridiaceae > Clostridium > Clostridium lamae. Next base: position 56,615 of record NZ_JASCQJ010000010.1, read on the forward strand.
TAAATAATATCATTGAAAAAATAAAAAGCTGTTTAGAAGAAAATTCAGTAATGAATATTGATGGGTTCATAAGATTTAGAATGAAGGAATTAAGAGAAGATATAGAAAATGTAATAGATAAGGTAATTGAGGGTTACATGGTTGAAAAAGAATACAAAGAATTTATAAAGCTATTAAAATACTTTGTAGATATACAAGAAAGTAAGATAGAAGAAATTAATATTGTAATAGGTGAATCAGGAAATTATTCTATAGTAGATAGAAATAAAAACGATATCTTTAATGAGTTTATGAAAGAACTAATAGAATGTAAAGTAGATAGTGATGTAAAAATGGAGGATATAATTATAAGTGGATTAATAACAAATTCTCCGAAAAGGGTAATTATACATGGCAGAAATAATTGTACAAATAAAGAGTTCATGGATACGATAGAAAGTGTTTTTGAAAATAAGGTAAGCTTTTGTAGTGGATGCGAATTATGTGCAGAAAAGCAAGTTAAATTGTAATTTAATATTGACAAGTTTTTTACCAAATAATATAATTACTAGTGTTAAGAAGGAACTTAGCCGTTTCTCACCTTACGGCAAAGCTTAGTAAGGTATTATATTCTAATTTAATTGATTTATATAATAAATTAAAGAGATGAATATTATGAGGACGGCTTAATGCTGTCTTTTTTATTTTACAAGCTTTTAAGTAATGATATTTTTTAGTTTGTTATTAAGCATAATTTGAGAGGAGGATTTTATTATGCCAAAAATGAAAACACACAGAGGTGCAGCAAAAAGATTTAGAAAGACTGGAACTGGAAAGTTAAAGAGAGCTAAAGCTTTTAAGAGCCATATATTAACTAAAAAAAGCTCTAAGAGAAAGAGAAACTTAAGAAAAGCAGCTTATGTTTCAACTACTCAAGAAAAAGCAATGAAAAAGTTATTACCATATTTATAAGATTATAGGAGGATTGGAGCATGGCAAGAGTTAAAAGAGCGGTTAATTCACGTAAAAATCATAAAAAAGTATTAAAGCTTGCAAAAGGTTACTATGGTGGAAAGAGCAGATTATTTAAGACTGCTAATGAATCAGTAATAAGAGCATTAAGAAATGCATATGTTGGTAGAAGATTAAAGAAGAGAGATTTTAGAAGACTTTGGATAGCTAGAATAAATGCAGCTACAAGAATGAATGGTCTTTCTTACTCAAAATTTATAAATGGAATCAAATTAGCTGGCATAGATATGAACAGAAAAATGTTATCTGAAATAGCAATAAATGATTCAAAGGCATTTGCAGATTTAGTAGAATTAGCAAAAAGTCAATTAAACAAGTAACATACTGCGACCTAAAGGTCGCATTTTTTGTAGATTAATATAATAATATAGAGAAAAATAGTGTATAATAATTTATATAAATTATGTGTATCTAAGAGGTGAGGGTGTGCAGAATGTGTTTAAAAATAAAACGAAGTTAAATGGAGTGCAAATTTTAGCATTAGGATTCCTGATGGTTATTATTATAGGTGCAATTATTTTATCATTACCTATATCATCAAGAAGTGGTGAACCAACAAATTTCTTAGATGCAATATTTACATCTACGTCAGCAGTATGTGTTACTGGCTTAATTACGTTAAATACTAGTACTCATTGGAATACTTTTGGGCAAACGGTTATAATGACACTTATAGAAATAGGTGGATTAGGGTTTATGTCATTTGCAGTGTTAATTTCCTTAATTTTAGGTAAAAAAATAACTTTAAGAGAAAGATTAGTAATGCAAGAAGCAATGAATACATTCTCGATTCAAGGTCTTGTTAGAATGGTTAAATATGTGTTGATATTTACTGTTTCTGTACAATTTTTTGGAGCTTTATTATTATCTACTCAATTTGTTCCCGAATATGGAATATCAAAAGGCGTTTTTTATAGCATTTTTCATTCGATATCTGCATTTTGTAATGCGGGATTTGATTTGTTTGGAACCAGTCTTGTGGGTTATTCTAGTAATAGTGTGGTAATATTAGTTATTAGTGCTTTAATAATAATAGGTGGACTAGGTTTCACTGTTTTACTAGAACTATATAATTTTAATGGTATTAAGAAACTATCACTTCATGCCAAGTTAGTTATTATAACATCTTTAATATTGGTTTTTGGTGGTACTATATTAATGTTACTATTTGAATATAATAACACACAAACGATTGCTGATATGAATATAAAAGATAAATTATTAAATTCATTTTTTGCGTCAGTAACTCCAAGAACTGCTGGATTTAACAGTGTATCAACAAGCGGTATGACATTAGCAAGCAAATCATTAACTATAATTCTAATGCTTATAGGTGGATCTCCAGGCTCTACAGCAGGTGGATTAAAAACAGTAACTTGTGGGATTTTAGTTCTTACAGTTATTTCAGTAATTAAAGGAAGAGAAGATGTAGAATGTTTTGGTAGAAGATTTACAAAAGAACTAGTTTATAAAGCATTTACTATCGTTTTTATCGGTTTATCTTTAGTTATTGGTGTTACTATGATATTATCTTACACAGAAGTTGGCGTAAGCTTTATCGATTTACTTTATGAGACATCATCAGCTTTAGGAACTGTTGGGTTAACTCTTGACCTTACACCAAGTTTAAGTCCAATAGGGAAAATTCTTATTATGATAATGATGTACTTAGGAAGAGTAGGTCCACTTACTGTAATGTTGGCACTAACAAGAAATCGTAAAAAATCAGGATACAAATATCCAGAAGGAAAAATTTTAATTGGTTAGGGAGATGAATAAGTTGTTAAATAAACAATTTGTAATAATAGGACTTGGTAGATTTGGTTCATCTATAGCTAAGACATTATATTCTTTAGGAAATGATGTATTGGCTATAGATAAAGATGAAGATGTAGTTCAAGAAATAGCAGATAGTGTGACTCATGCAGTTCAATTAGATGCAACCGATGAGAATGCATTAAGATCATTAGGAATAAGAAACTTTGATGTTGCAGTTGTTACTATTGGAGATAACATTCAATCAAGTATTATGGCGACACTATTAGTTAAGGAACTTGGTGTTAAATATATAATAGCAAAAGGACATAGTGATTTACATGCTAAGGTCTTATATAAAATTGGAGCGGATAGAGTTGTTCTTCCAGAAAAGGATATGGGAATTAGGGTTGCTCATAATTTAGTTTCTGCAAATATATTAGACTACATTGAACTTTCTGAAGATTATAGTGTTATGGAAATTCAAGTTTTAAAAGAATGGTCAGGAAATACTTTAAAAGAATTAAAGCTTAGAAGTAAATATGGAATAAATGTAATGGCTATAAAAAGAGGCGATGAGGTGAATTTATCTCCATCAGCAGATGACATTATTGAAGAAAATGATATAATAGTTGCTATAGGTTCAGCAGAAGACTTAAGTAGATTAGAAGGTATGATAGTTAAATCAAATTAATGAGGTGTCTATTTTGATTTATATAGAAAGTAAGGATAATAGTTTCTTTAAAAATATTAAGAAACTTAAAGAAAGAAGATTTAGAGATAAAGAAGGATTGTTTATAATAGAAGGATTAAGATTAACGGAAGAAGCTATAAGAGCGGGTATGGATATAGAATATGTTATTATATCAAAGGACTATGAAGAAAAATTTCAAAGTTTTTTTGTTGAAAATAGTATATTAACTTCAAAAACAAATATTTTAGCTAATAATTTATTTATGCAAATAGCTTCTACAGAAAATCCTCAAGGAATCCTAGCTGTTGTTAGAAAAAAGAATAGTATAAAAAAGTTAAATGGAGATTTCTATTTAATTTGCGATAAGGTCCAAGATCCGGGAAATCTTGGAACTATAATTAGGACAGCTCATGCAGCAGGAGTAGATGGAATTATATTAACTAAGGGAACAGTAGATATATATAATGATAAAACTATTAGATCTACTATGGGATCTATTTTTTATATTCCAATTTTTTATGATGATGAATACTATAGTATTATTAAAGAGCTAAAAGAAAAGGGATTTAATTTAGTTGCAACTTCTTTAAGTGAATCAAAAAATTTTTTTGAGGAGAATCTTAAGGGAAAGACTATTTTAGCAGTTGGAAATGAAGGAAATGGTATAAGTGATGAACTTTTTGAATTAGCAGATAAAAAGGTTAAAATACCTATGCCTGGTGGAGCAGAGTCACTAAATGTATCTATTGCGACTTCAATAATACTATTCGAAAAAGTTAGACAGAATTTACTTTAGTAATAAATAGAGAATTGCTATTGAAATTAATTATTTTTATTTGTATAATAAATTGTAAATGAATATGTAAAGACTGTGAATGAGAGAGTAAATATAAAGGACTTTTCAGGGAGAAACAGCCTTAGACTGGAAGCTGTTTTATAGAAATTTATATTGAAGTTCGCTCAGGAGTCCTAGAAGTGAAATAATAGTAGTTTCTAGCGGGTTTTCCGTTATTTAAATTAAGTTGGGTTATACTTTTGTATGACCAATTAGGGTGGTAACGCGACACTTCGTCCCTTTTATGGGGACGGAGTTTTTTTGTTATTTAGAAAAGTATATTTTTCTAATTATATTTTAAGGGAGGAAAAAAACATGCAAGAAAAGTTAATGTCTATTAAAGAATATGCATTTAATGAATTAACAAATGCAGATAGTAGCTCAAAATTAGAAGAAATAAGAGTAAAGTATTTAGGTAAAAAAGGGGAATTAACTACTATACTAAGAAGTATGGGAGGTTTATCTAAAGAAGAAAGACCAATTGTAGGTAAGCTTGTTAATGAAGTAAAAAAAGAAGTAGAAGATAAGATTGAAGAAAAGCTTAATGTAATTAAGGAAAAAGAAAAAAATGACAAATTAGCTTCTGAAATTATAGATATTTCTATGCCTGGAAAGAAAAATATAATAGGTAAGAGACATCCACTTGATTTAACTTTAGAAAGTATGAAAGACATCTTTATATCTATGGGATTCACTGTAGAAGAAGGTCCAGAAGTGGAATTAGATTATTATAATTTTGAAGCCTTAAATATACCTAAGAATCATCCAGCAAGAAGTGAGCAAGATACTTTTTATGTAAATGATAATTTAGTATTAAGAACTCAAACTTCACCAGTTCAAATAAGAGTTATGGAAAACCAAACTCCACCAATAAAGATGATAGGACCAGGTAAGGTTTATAGATCAGATGCAGTTGATGCTACTCACTCACCAATATTCTATCAAATGGAAGGGCTGGTAATTGATAAGGGAGTAACTTTTGCTGACCTTAAAGGGACGTTAGAACTTTTTGCAAAAAAAATGTTTGGAGATAAGGTTAAAACTAAATTTAGACCTCATCACTTCCCATTCACAGAACCTTCAGCAGAAATGGATGCAACTTGTTTCGTTTGCGAAGGTGAGGGATGTAGAGTTTGTAAAGGAAGCGGTTGGATAGAATTATTAGGATGTGGAATGGTTCATCCTGAGGTGCTTAGAAACTGTGGGATAGATCCTGAAGTATATAGTGGATTTGCCTTCGGATTTGGTGTTGATAGAATGGTTATGCTTAAGTACGGTATTGATGACATCAGATTATTATATGAAAGTGATATGAGATTCTTAAATCAATTTTAATTAACAGGAGGTAAATGAAATGAAAGTACCATTTAATTGGCTTAAAGATTACGTTGAAGTAAATATAGATGCAAAAGAACTTGGAGATAGATTAACATTATCAGGATCAGCACTAGAAGAGGTAATTACTCAAGGTGATGAAATTAAAAATATTGTTACAGGTAAACTAGTTGAAATAACACAACATCCAGATGCTGATAAATTAAAGGTTTGTCAAGTGGATATTGGAACAGAAACTATTCAAATAGTTACGGCAGCTACTAATATGAAGGAGCAAGATATAGTACCAGTTGCTCTTCATAAATCAATATTAGCTGACGGAACTGAAATAAAAAAAGGTAAACTTAGAGGAGTAGTATCTAATGGTATGTTCTGTTCAGAAGAAGAACTTGGTATAGCTGGTGATGAACCAGTTCATGGTCTTATGATATTACCATCTGATGCTCCACTTGGTATGGATATTAAAGAATATTTAAATCTTAATAAATCTATATTAGATTTCGATATTACTTCAAATAGACCAGATTGCTTAAGTATGGTTGGTATGGCAAGAGAAACAGCTGCAACATTAGGAACATCTTATAAAATGCCAAACTTAAACTATGAAGTAAAGAGCAGTGAAAATATAAATGATAAAATTAAAGTAGAAGTTAGAGACTCACTATGCAGAAGATATATTGCTAGGGGAGTTAAAAATGTTAAAATTATGCCATCACCAGGTTGGATGCAAGAAAGATTATTAGAGGCAGGGGTTAGACCTATAAATAATATAGTAGATATTACTAACTTTGTTATGTTAGAAATAGGAGAACCTATGCATGCTTTTGATGCAAGACAAATTAAAAGTGGCAAAATAGTTGTTGAAAGAGCTAAAGAGGATGAAATATTTGTTACTTTAGATGAAATAGAAAGAAAATTAGATTCATCCTTCCTATGTATTAAGGATAATGAAACTTCTATAGGCCTTGCAGGAATAATGGGAGGATTAAATTCAGAAATCCAAGAAGATACTACTGAAGTTATTTTTGAGGCAGCAAATTTTGATGGAACTAATATTAGAGTTAATTCTAAAAAGTTAAATTTAAGAAGTGAAAGTTCAGCTAGATTTGAAAAGGATATAGATCCAAACTTAGCAGAAATAGCTATAAATAGAGCATGTGCATTAGTATGTGAACTTGGTTGTGGCGAAGTTATGGAAGGAACTATAGATATATATAACTCTAGAAAAGAAGAAGGACATATAACTGTAGATTCTAAATGGATAAATAAGTTCTTAGGAACTGAAATTTCTATAGAAGATATGAAAAAATATCTTGATTCATTAGATTTAAAAACAGAAATAAATGGTGATAATTTAAATATAACAATACCTACTTTTAGAATAGATATTGCTATAAAAGAAGATATAGCTGAAGAAGTTGCAAGAATTTATGGTTATGATAAAATTCCTACAACAATATATAGTGCATCTACTGGAAGAGAACCAAAATATAAAAATGAAATATTAAGAGATTTAATAGTTGATGCAATGGTATCAAGTGGATTAAATCAATCAATAAGTTATTCATTTATTTCTCCTAAAGTTTTTGACAAAATTAATTTACCACAAGATAGTGAATTAAGAAATGTTATTAAAATTAAAAATCCATTAGGTGAAGATTATTCTGTAATGAGAACAACTACAATTCATTCTATGATGGAATCATTAGGAAGAAACTATTCAAGAAACAATGATTATGCTAGATTATTTGAAATAGGAAAAGTTTATATTCCTAATGAGGATGAAACTGTAATTCCAACTGAAAATAATATTTTAACTATAGGAATGTATGGTAATTGTGATTATTTAGATTTAAAGGGAGTAGTAGAAAATGCTCTTGAAAAATTAGGATTAAGTAAAGTTAAGTTTATTAGAGAAAGTGATAATCCAAGTTACCATCCAGGAAAAACAGCTGCTTTAATGATAGGGAATAAAAAAGTTGGTGTTTTAGGAGAAGTGCATCCAGATGTTTCAGAAAACTATGGTGTAGATACAAACTGTTACTTAGCAGAATTAAACTTAGATTTATTATTTGAATATGCTAAAACTGATAAGAAATATAAGGCTTTACCTAAATTCCCGGCAGTTACAAGGGATATTGCTTTACTTGTAGATGATGAAATATTAGTACAAGAAATAGAAGATACTATTAGAAGAGCTGGTGGAAATTTAGTTGAAAAAGTAGAATTGTTTGATATATATAAAGGAGCTCAAATACCAGAAGGTAAGAAGAGTATAGCATATGCAATAGCATATAGAGATGAAAAGAAGACATTAACAGATAATGATGTTAATAAGGTTCACGATAAGATTTTAAGAAGTCTTGAACACAAGCTTGGTGCTACATTAAGATAATTTAAGAATAAGCTGTATGAAAATGCAGCTTTTTCTTTTGAATATTGTTTAAAAAGAGGAGATATTATGAAATATATAATAGATTTGTTAAAGGGTATGGTTATAGGTATATCTAATGTTATACCAGGAGTAAGTGGTGGAACAATGGCTGTAGTTATGGGAATATATGATAAAATATTATATTCAGTAAATAATTTCTTCAAAGATGTTAAGAAAAATAGTTTGTTTTTAGGAACTATAGGTATTGGAGCAGTTACAGGAATTTTGTTATTTACAAATATAATAGATTATATGTTAAAGCATTATAATGAGCAAACTAATTTCTTCTTTATTGGATTAATAATAGGTACCGCTCCACTATTATATAAAAAGGCAACAGAAACTAAGGTCAAAAAGGGGAATTATATAGCTTTTATAATTGGATTTATAATAGTTGCTGGACTTGGTGTACTAGAAAAAGTAAATCCAGAAGCTTCTTTATTAAGTTCAATATTTAAACCAAATGGATTAGGATTTTTTGTAGCAGGATTTATTGCAGCTGCAACTATGATATTACCAGGTATAAGCGGATCATTTGTTCTATTACTAATTGGATTATATGAACCAATAATTGAAATAATCAAAAATTTCGATATTATAAATATAGGTATTGTTGGGATAGGTGTAATAGGAGGATTTCTATTGATGACTAAATTAATAGAAAGTATTTTTAATAAGTATCCTCAAACAGCATACTGTATTATTTTTGGCTTGGTTATAGGTTCAGTATGCGTAATATATCCAGGCTTTACATTTGGAATAATGGGTATAGTATCTATAATTGCATTTATTGCTGGATTTATTATTGCTTATATTATAGGTAAAAATGAAAATTAAATATATATAAAAGTTCACTATGTAAATAACTTTTATAATTTTAGAATAAAATGAGGAATTATTACCTTTAATATATAAGGAGATAAATATTATATGAGACTGACTTGAAGAAAGTTGAAGTCTTAAGGTATATAATATTTATCTCCATTTTTATTGAACTTACTAATAGATTATATTTTCTTATACATAGTAAGAAGCTTTTATGTTAAAATTAAAGTATATAATTATTATGTTAACGAGGTGTGTTATGAGTACAGTTACTATAAATATAAATGGAATGGATTATAATTTAAAAGGAAAAGAAAGTGAAGAATATTTATTAGAGATAGCTAAATACGTGGATGAAAAAGTTAAAGAATTAATGATAAAGAATAAAAAGTTAAGTACTACAGCAGGAGCAACTCTAGTTGCTTTAAACATCGCAGATGAGTTATTTAAGGCAGATGAAGAAGTAGAAACATTACTAAAGAAGAATACTTCTTTAGAAGAAAGGAATAACACCCTTAAAGAGCGTTTAAAAGAAATTAGAGATACGGCTGAAAATGTTGATATATTAAAGAATATAATAGAAGATTTAAAGAGCGAAAATGTTGCACTTAGGGAAGAAGTCGAAAATTACCAAAGAGAAATTGAATCTGCGACAAAAGACTATGACGTAATGAAGGAAAATGAAAACTTATATAAAGAGAAATTTATGGCTTTAAATGAAGAATATAGATTAATGGAAGAAGATTACAAAAAAATTAAATCAGAAAAGGACAACCTTAAAAAGGTAAATAGAGATGCTAAATTTAAATCACAGAATCTAAAGTATAAAGTATTAGATTTAGAAAAAAAATTAATAGATGCTCAAGTTGAACTAGCGTCAGAAAAAAGGAAAATTAATCCTTTGCTTAAATAAATCTATGGATAAAAATATAAATAGCATATAAATGTTATTTATAGTAATTTGAATATACAATAGAAAAAGGTCTAAAATTATGTTATATATTATAGTAAAGATTTTAGATGATTATACTAAAGTTTAGGAGAAGTATTTATGAAAAGAGTGGAGATTTTAGCTCCAGCTGGGAGCATGGAAAGCCTTATTGCAGCTATGAATAAAGGTGCAGATGCAGTTTATTTAGGGGGTAATAAGTTTTCAGCAAGGGCATATGCCTCAAATTTTGATAATGACAACATGATTAAAGCAATAGACTATGCACATAGCTATGGGGCTAAAGTTTATGTAACATTAAATACTATTTTAAAAGAAAATGAAATTGAAGAAGCTGTAAGATATGTTGGTTTTTTATATGAAATAGGAGTTGATGCAATAATTTTACAAGATCTTGGATTGTTTAAGAGAGTTAAAGAAGACTATCCTGACTTTGAAATACATGCATCTACTCAAATGACAATTCATAATGGTGAAGGTGCCTTATTTTTTAAGGATAAAGGATTTCATAGAATAGTTTTATCTAGAGAGTTATCTTTAGATGAAATTAAATATATATCTAAAGATTTAGGAATTGAAACTGAAATATTTGTACATGGTGCTTTATGTGTATCATATTCAGGTCAATGCCTTATGAGTTCAATGATAGGTGGAAGAAGTGGTAATAGAGGAAGATGTGCTCAACCATGCAGAATGGAGTACACTCTTAAAGGTGAAGACTCTGGAGAAAAGAAAGCATATTTATTAAGTCCTAAGGATACATGTACTCTTGACAGTATTAAAGATATAATTGAATCAGGTACATATTCTTTAAAGATTGAAGGAAGAATGAAAAGACCAGAATACGTAGCGGGAGTAGTAGATAATTATAAAAAGGCTGTTGAAAAAGAACTTTATAAAACTGAATATAATGTGGCTAAAGGAAAGAGAGATTTATTACAACTTTTCAATAGAGGAGGTTTTTCAACTGCATATTTACATAAAAATTTAGGTAAGGATATGATGAGCTTTAAACACCCAAGAAATACTGGTTTACCACTAGGAAGAATTGAAAAGAATGGGGAAATACTATTAAAAGAGAATATTAGTTTAGGCGATGGCTTCAGGTTTAGAGATACTGGTTATAATATTAATAAAATAATAAAAGATGGAAAAGAAGTTAAAGAGGCTAATAGAGGAGAAAAAGTTAAGATATTTCCAAATGCTTATAAAAGTGGTGATGAAATATTTAAGTCCTCCGATAAGGCACTTTTTGATTCGCTAGAAGATTCTTTAAAACCTTATAATAGAAAAATTAATCTTAAAGCCAAATTAAGTTTCAAAGTATCTGAACCAATAAAACTTACTATTAATTATGAAGGTGAAGAATATATATTTTATGGAGAAAAACTAGAAGCTGCTGAAAAAAGACCTTTAAGTAAGGAGAGAGTAATTGAGGCATTAATTAAATCTTCTGAAAGTGTTTTTAAAATAGAAGAAGTTGAATTTACTGATTTTGAGGAAGGCTTCTTAAGAGTAAGTGATTTAAATAGTTTAAGAAGAGAAGCTGTAGAAGGTATTCAAAAATCAATAACTAAATCTTTTAGAAGAAGAAGGCCAGATAAGTTAAATAAGAATGTTGATATAATTAATAAATCTATAGATTTAGATGTATTATACCAATGCGTGACTAAAGAACAATTAAAAGCTCTTTTAGATGAAGGAATAAAGGATATAGCTGTTGATGTATTTAATAGGGATAAAGATGCTTTAAAAATTAATGATATTAAGGAACTTAGTAATATTGAGGGGCTAAATATATATATAAAAATACCCAATATTATAAAGAGTGAATTTGATAAAGTTATTAATATAATAGAAAAAGTTAAGGATTATATAAAAGGACTTGTAACAGTTAATGTTGGTATTATAAGAAAATATCAAAATGAATTAATTATAATAGGAGATTACAAACTTAATATAATAAATTCTCAGGCTTTAAATTTCTATCAAAAAGAAATAACAATTCCAACACTTAGTTTGGAATTAAATAGAAAAGAGATTAAGGCTTTATTAAAAAATAATACTGGAAGTGTTCAAGGAATTATTTATGGAAAAACGGAACTTATGATAAGTGAATATTGCCCTATTGGAAGTACTTTTGGAGAAAAATCTTCTTGTAAGGACTGTAACTTAGCATGTACTAGAGATAAATTTACATTAATTGATAGAATGAATGAAAAATTTAGAGTAATGACTGATATATTCTGTAGAAGTTATATACTAAATCCAAAACCTATAAATCTTATTGAGGAAAAAGATGATTTAATAAGTCTTGGTGTTAACTCATTTAGAGTTGAATTTAGAGATGAAAATTACAATGAAGTAAAAAAGGTTTTAAGAATGATTAAGGGAGAAGAAAAAATAAATTCTAATGAATATACTAAAGGTCATTATAGAAGAGGAATAGAATAATAATGAGGTTAATAATAAGCACAATTTTAATTGTAGCAACTACTCTGTTAAACTTAATTTTTATATTATTAACTAAAAAATATAAAGATTTTAAGTCAATAACAGAATTAGGTCATAAATCTAAAGGTAAATGTATTAGTTTATTAAGTAGACTTTGGAAAAAACAAATTATTTTAGTTGCATTAGGGATTACTCTATGTTTCTTATCAATTTTTATTGATGTTAATAATAGAATTGTATTATACACATTTGAGATTTTAGGTGCTTTATATAGTTTAATTGGTATCAGTTTAGGAATTTTTAATTACACTAGATTTAATAAAAATATAGGAATTTTACTTAATAAAACTAGTAAATAGTAAAAGAGGAGATAATATGCAAAAAAGAACTCTTAAAGTATTAGAATTTAATAAAATAAAAGAAAAGTTAAAAGAATATGCTGTAACAGCTAGCAGTAAAGAAATAGTTGATAAATTAGAACCTTATGAAACAATATATGAAGTGAGAAAAAAACTAAAAGAAACAGATGAAGCTTTAGATCTTTTAATTACAAAAGGAAATCCTCCTTTTGAAGGATTGCATGATGTAAAAGAAGGTGTTGAAAGAGCTAAAAAGGGTGGAATATTATCAGCTGGACAATTATTGAAAATTGGTGGAATGCTAAGATGTTCAAGAAGATTTAAGGATTATATTTCAAGAAGAGATGATGAAAAACCACATTTAATACTTGAGGATCTTGCTTATATTTTAACACCTATAAAACAATTGGAAAATATTATTGAAATGTCAATAATATCTGAAGAGGAAATTAGTGACAAGGCAAGTAGCACATTAAGTTCAATAAGAAGAAATTTAAAAGAAAAGAATTCATCGGTAAGAGATAAAATAAATTCAATTGTAAGAGCTAATGCTAAATATCTTCAAGATTCACTATATACTATGAGGGGAGACAGATATGTATTACCAGTAAAGGCTGAATATAAGGGGTCAGTTCCTGGGCTTGTACATGATCAAAGTTCAACTGGAGCTACTCTTTTCATAGAACCAATGAGTCTTGTTAATTTAAATAATGAAATAAAAGAACTTAAACTTAAAGAAAAAGCAGAAATTGAAAGGATACTCATGGATTTATCCAATAGAGTTTATGAAGTTATAGAGACTATTGAAAGTAATTATAATATTCTTACAGAATTAGATTTCATTTTTGCTAAAGGAAAATATGCTTCAAGTTTAAATGCTATATGCCCAGATGTAAATGAAGATAAAAGTTTTGATATAATTCAAGGGAGACATCCTCTTATAGATCCTAAAGTTGTTGTTCCATCAGATATATACCTAGGTAAGGAATTTAGCACTTTAATGATTACTGGACCTAATACAGGTGGTAAGACTGTAACATTAAAATCAGTAGGATTACTACATTTAATGGCATTAAGTGGATTATTAATTCCAGCTAAAGACAATTCTAGTGTAAGCTTTTTTAAAACAATTTTTGCTGATATAGGTGATGAACAAAGTATAGAACAATCATTATCAACATTTTCTTCTCATATGACTAGTATTGTAAAAATTATGGAAAGTGCTGATGAGAATTCTTTAGTATTATTTGATGAAATAGGTTCAGGAACAGATCCTACTGAAGGTGCTGCACTTGCTATCGCAATTTTAGATACTTTAAGAGAACAAGGAGCAAGAATAATTGCAACTACTCACTATAGTGAGTTAAAGGGGTATGCGCTAAGAACAACAGGTATAGAAAATGCTTCTGTAGAATTTGACGTTGAAACTTTAAAACCAACCTATAGATTATTAATAGGAGTTCCTGGAAAATCAAATGCTTTCGAAATATCAAAGAGATTAGGTTTAAGAGAAGATGTAATTTCTAAAGCAAGAGAAAATATATCTTCAGAAAATCTAAAGTTTGAAGACTTAATTAGAGACCTGCAAGAGAAGAGTATTATTGCAAATAGAGATGCAAGAGAAGCTAAAAAATTAAAAATTGAAGCAGATGCAATTAAAAAGAAATATGATGAAAAGTTAAAAAGATTGGATGAAATAAGAGATAAAGCTTATAGTGAAGCAAGACAAGAAGCGAGAAATATCATTTTAAAGGCAAAGGATGAGGCTGATGAAATATTAAAAGCTATGAGGGAACTTGAAAAGCTAGGAATTGCACAAGGTGGAAGAGCAAGACTTGAAGAAGAAAGAAAGAAACTTAAAGATAGCTTAGAAAGTAAAGAAGCTTCATTAGTTAAAGAAAGAGAAAATAATGGTGAAGCGATAGATAAGGTTACATTAGGAATGGATGCTTATTTACCATCATTAAATCAAAATGTTATTATTATCTCAATGCCAGATTCTAAAGGTGATGTTCAAGTAGAGGCTGGAATAATGAAAATAAATGTTAAGCTTAAAGACCTAAGAAAAGTTAAGAATGCATCTACAAAGAAGGAAAGAAAGAAAAGAGAATTAAATTTAAATTTAAAATCTATAGAGAGTAGAATCGATTTAAGAGGAATGGATTCAGAAGAAGCATGCTACAAGGTAGATAAATATTTAGATGAAGCTTATATGTCAAATTTAGGAGAAGTAACAGTCGTTCATGGTAAAGGAACTGGAGTACTTAGAAAAGCAATTAATGATATGCTAAAGAGACATCCTCATGTGAAGAGCTATCGACTTGGTGAATATGGTGAAGGTGGAGATGGTGTTACTATAGTAATACTTAAATAATTAAAATAATATTAAAATAAAAAGGCTCGTTTTTTCGAGTCTTTTTTTATGATATAATAATAAAGAGAAGAGGTGTTAGTATGTATCTTATTAGTAGTTGCTTATGCGGTGTTAATTGTAAATATAGTGGTAGTAATAATTTAAATGAAAGATGTTTAAAGCTTTTAAAAGAAGGAAAAGCGATTTTGGTTTGTCCTGAACAATTAGGGGGGCTTTCAACACCTAGAACACCTGCTGAGATAAAAGGGACAGCAAAGGGCGTAATTAATAAAAATGATAAGGTTATTACTAAAGACAATATAGATGTGACAGAAGCATTTTTAAAAGGTGCAATTGAAACTTTACATATAGCGAAGTTAAGTAATGTAAAAACTGCGATATTAAAGGAAGGTAGTCCATCTTGTGGAGTAAACTATATTTATGATGGTAGTTTCACTGGAACGAAAGTATGCGGAAAGGGTATAACTGCTACTATTTTAAATGAAAATGGAATAGATGTTATAAGTGAAGTTGACTTTGGAGGTTAAATTATGGGGATTTTTAATTTTTTTAAGAAAGCAAAAAATGATAAATACGACGAATATGAAGATGAATTAGAAGAAAAGACTGAAGATATATATTATGAAAATGATGAAAAAAAACAAGATATTCAATCAGAGTTTAAAACATTGGAAAAAGATATAGAATGTGAAGCTAAAGACGATGAAGAAAATAATGAAGAAAAAGTAAAACTATCACAGGAAGAATTAGATGAGTTGATATCTGGCGAAATTATAAGGATTATAGATTTATATGATGATTTTAAAGAAGTAAAGGTTGCTTCTTATGAAGCAGCTAAAAAGATTGGAAAAGCCAATATAGGGAATATTCCTAAATTTTTAAATGGGAAGGTTAATAGACCTTCAAAATATATAGAAAAATATATTAATGAGCAAGAGTGGTCAATTGTAGTTGAAAATTCAATTTTGATGATAATATATAGTTTTAAAGAAGATGCTGTTCCAGTTTTACAAAGAGTATCGCAAAAAAATTCTAAATTAAACTTAAAAGCAACAAATCTATTATGTAAGTTAGCTTCTGAAGGAGTAGAGACAAATAAAATAATTAATTGGATAATGGGTAATTTAATAGCTTTTAATGATGAAAATAAAATAAAAATATTAGGATTTATGTCTCAAATTAAGGGAAACAGCCAAGTAGTTGGATTAATACAGCACTTTTATAAGGGATTCGTTAAAAATGGAGAAATAGAATATGCCTACAAAACTTTAAATCATTTAATTAATGCCGCAGAAAAATTCACTAAAGGACACCTAAAATTTTTAAAAGCAATAGCAATGAATAAGGGAACTCTTAACTTAGATGAGATAATGATGCTTGAAGAAGGTGATCCAAAGTCTATAAAGTTAGCTAAAATAGATGATGACTTAAGTATAGAAGCTGCAATAACTTACTTTGCATTAGATAAAGGCGATGACGATATAAATAGTAGAATTCACTATTTAAGTGAATATTCGTTAGATAGGAACTTAAGAGATAATCTTAAAAAGCTTTTAAAGGAATAGTATGGTTATAAAAATTGATTAGATTATTAATGGAGGTTTAAGATTGGGAAAAAAATCAAGAAAATACAGAAAAATATTGAAATCTAATTTTATAAAAATAGTTATATTTTTATTTATTTTATGGACAGCGTTATATGTACCAATAAAGTTTCAACATTTTTCTTTAATCAGAAGAGAAGTTAAGGCGAATGAAAGGTTTAATGAAAATTTAGAATATATAAATGAATTTAAAAAATTAAAGATTAGCTATCAAAATCTTTATGGGAATGAAGATAGTTTGGCTGAAATAGATGAATTGATTAAGAGTATTGAAAAAAATTTATCTAATGATTTTACTGATGAGATAGAAAATCAAATTTTAGAATTAAAATCAAAGATAAATGATTTAAGTGCTATTAATGAAATAGAGTTAGAAGAATATTTTAATAGTATCAATGATGATAGTATTAATGATTTCAATGATACTGAAAAAGAAAAGTTAAATAATTTTATTAACGAATATAATAACTTATTTCAAGAAAAAAAATATAGTTTAGCTAAAGAAAAGCTAGATGAATTAAATAATTACATAGACGAAACAAAAAAAGTAGCTTATACTAGAAAATTAAATTCCACTTATGAAGAGAAATCTAATGAGAATCCTAGCCTTAGGGAGCCAAAGTATATAAATGGAATATTAATAGTTAATAAAGAATATGGGCTTCCAGATACTTTTCTTCCAGGTGAAAATGAAGAGGCAAGAGAAGCTTTTGAAAAAATGAAAGCTGATGCTGCACAAGAGGGAATTTATTTAAATGCATTTTCGACTTATAGAAGCTATTGGACACAAAATACACTTTATAATAACTATGTTGCGAATTATGGACAAGACCCTACAGATACATTTTCAGCAAAACCAGGATTTAGTGAACATCAAACGGGACTAGCTTTTGACATAGGTGGTGTAGATAGATCATTGTGGGCAGATGAAAATTTTAAATATACTGATGAGGGTGAGTGGCTTAAAAATAATTGCACAAAATATGGATTTATTTTAAGATATCCAGAAGGAAAAGAATGGATTACAGGATATATGCATGAATCTTGGCACTTTAGGTATATTGGAGTAGAACATAGTAAAAACTTTGAAAATAATGATTTAACATTAGAAGAATATTTAGGTTTATAAAAAATAGGAAGTAAGTGTTTTTATACTTACTTCCTATTTTTTATCTTATAACTATTTTTATATTTTCTACAGTTGGATCTTCTGTTCCTTGAACATATAAATTAGCCCTTTTTAAATCATAGACATAGTCTACAACCTCTTTAGTAATTATTTCTCCAGGGCAAAGTACTGGTATACCTGGAGGATAAGCTAATAAAAATTCTCCAGAGATTTTTCCTATACTATCTTTCAAAGAAATAGAAGTTTTTTCACTATAAAAAGCTTCTCTAGGTTCTAATATTTTTTCAGGTATATTAGGTATATCTATGAAGTCCTGAATAGGCTTTCTTTTACCATAATATTCTTCAGAAATAGATTTCAATGCAGATATTAATGTATCCATTCCTTCTTTAGTATCGCCGAAGGAGCCAACTGCCAATACGTTATAGAAATCTGATAATTCCATTTGTATATGATATTTTTCTGCTAGAATCATATCTAATTCAAAACCAGTTATCCCAAGTTCTCTAGAGGAAATTGTAAGTTTAGTAGGATCAAAAGAATATGATCCAGGTTTTCCTAATACTTCTTCACCAAAACAATAAAATCCAGGGATTTTATTTATTTCAGATCTTGTATATTTACATAACTCAATAGCCTTATCTAATAAATCTTTACCTTCTAAAGCAATTTGTCTTCTAGCACAATCTAAAGAAGCCATTAAAATATATGATGGTGAAGTTGTATGTAACAAGTTTAGTATTTGTTGAACTCTTTTAGGATCAACATATTTGCTTTTAACATGTAATAAAGAACCTTGAGTAAGTGATCCAATAATCTTGTGGGTACTTTGAGCGCATATATCTGCCCCGGCTTCTAATGCTGACATTGGTAGCTTTTCTGAAAATGCTAGGTGTGGACCATGGGCTTCATCAACTATTAAAGGTATATTGTAGCTATGAACGATATCTGCAATTTTTTTGATGTCAGTAGCAACTCCATAATAAGTAGGATTAATAATTAGTACTGCCTTAGCATCAGGATTCCCTTCTAGTGTTTTAGCAACAGTATGCGGAGTAACACCATGTGCAATTCCTAGCTTTTTATCGATTTCTGGTTCTATAAAAACAGGACGTGCACCACTTAATATTATCCCTGAAGTAACAGATTTATGTACATTTCTAGGGACTATTATTTTATCCCCATCATTTACCACCGATAATATCATAGCTTGTATTGCACCAGAAGTACCATGGATTGAGAAGAATGAAGCGTCCGAGCCATAAGCATCAGAAACTAATTCTTGAGCCTTTTTTATTGGTCCAGTAGGATGATGTAGGCTATCTACCAATTTAAAAACTGTAACATCTATTTTAAAAGGATTATCTCCTATAAAATTTTTGAATTCATTATCTACTCCTTCTCCTTTTTTATGTCCAGGTACATGAAAGGGTAGAGTTTCTCTATTTACATATTCCATTAAAGCATTAAACAATGGAGTTTCATTTTGATTCATTTTATACACAAAAGCACCCTCTTTCTTAAGAATAGTATTGTTGTTATTTATATAGTTTTATACAAACATAAATATTATATTTAAAAAATTAGAACTATGCAATATAAACTTTTAATTTATTTAATAAATAGTAAATTAGTAAATTTTGAATAAAAATAATGAAAAATGATAACAATATTTGAAGAGAAGTTAAATAATAGGAGGAGTTATTTGTGAATAGCCTAAATTTAAATAAAAGAGATACGAGTATACCTAATAATGCAAAAAAATTAAGAAGAAGTGGCAAGGTTCCAGGAATACTGTATGGAAAGAGAACAAATGAATTTATGTTTGAAGTAGCAGAACTTGAATTATGTAGAGAAATTTCAAAAAATGGTGAACATGGAATTGTGAATTTTGATTTAGAGGGAGAAGGATGTCAAGCGTTAATAAAAAATGTTCAAAGAGACCCTGTTACTCATAAAATAATTCATTTGGATTTAGAAGAGCTAGATCAAAATAAAAAAATAGTCTCAAGTGTACCTATATATTATGAAGGTGAAGGATACTTAAATAAAAAAGGTATGGTACTTCAAAAAGAGAAAGACTCTATTAAAGTGGAATGTAATGCAGATAAGCTTCCTAAATATATAAAGATTAATATTAATTCTAGTGATAATGGATATGTATATAGGGCAGGAGATTTAGAAGTGGCATCTGAATTATCTATAATTGACGATTTAAATACTGTAATCGCTTCAGTTACATATGAAAGAAAAACTGTAAGTGATGATATGGAAACTGCAGAAGAAAATAGCGAAAATAATAGATAAGTGTCTAAAAATGTAAAGATATGAAGCTTTTTCATTCTTTACATTTTTTTATTTCAAATTTCAAATTTTTAGTGTATAATATTAGCTGATCACTACATTTAGGAGGTATAATATGTTGTATAAAGAGAAGTATAATGATTGGCTATCATCAAGTGTTGTAGATGATGTTATGAAAGAGGAATTAAGAAGTATTAAAGATGAAAAAGAGATTGAAGATAGATTTTATAAAGATCTTGACTTTGGTACAGGTGGTCTTAGAGGGGTAATTGGAGCAGGTAGTAATAGAATGAATATCTACACTGTATCAAAGGCTACTCAAGGATTTGCAAATTATTTAAATGGAAGATTTGAAAATCCAGCAGTAGCAATAGCATATGATTCTAGAAATATGTCAAAAGAGTTTTCAAAAGCTGCAGCCTTAACTCTATGTGCTAATAATATAAAGGTTTATTTATATGAAGGATTAAGACCAACTCCTATGCTTTCTTTTGCAGTTAGAGAGTTAAAGTGCACTGGGGGGATAGTAGTTACTGCTTCACATAATCCTAAGGAATATAATGGATATAAGGTTTATGATGAATTTGGTGGTCAAGTGACAGATGAAAAGGCAGACATAATAATAAGTGAGGTTAATAAAATAGATAATTTTGATATGATTAAAAATATATCTGAAGAAGAAGCTATATCAAAAAATCTATTAGTATATATTGGTGAAGATATAGATAAATTATATATAGATGCAGTTAAAGGATTAACTATAAGAAAAGAATTAGTTAAAGAAAATGCAAATGATTTAAAAGTTATATATACTCCAATACATGGTTCAGGAAATATGCCAGTTAGAAGAGTACTAAAGGAACTTGGTTATACTGGTGTATCAGTAGTTAAGGAACAAGAAATGCCTGATGGTAACTTCCCAACAGCTTCATATCCTAATCCAGAAGAGCCAGCTGTATTTAAGCTAGCATTAGAAATGGCAAAGGAAGAAAATCCGGATGTTATTTTTGCAACTGATCCTGATTGTGATAGAATAGGTGTAGTTGTAAAGGATAGTGAAGGAGAATATAGAGTATTAACAGGTAACCAAACAGGGTTATTATTAACACAATATATTTTAGATGCTTTAAAAGAAGAAAATAGGCTACCAGAAAATGGAGTTGTTATTAAGACTATAGTAACAACAGATGGCGCAAAGAACATAGCTGAAGCATATAATATTGAACTTATGGAAGTTTTAACAGGATTTAAATATATTGGAGAAAAGATGCAAGGCTTCGAAGAAAATAAAGATAAGACATATTTATTTGGCTTTGAAGAAAG
The DNA here is from genome assembly GCF_033043255.1 of Clostridium lamae. Classification (NCBI taxonomy): domain Bacteria; kingdom Bacillati; phylum Bacillota; class Clostridia; order Eubacteriales; family Clostridiaceae; genus Clostridium; species Clostridium lamae. Next base: position 78,000 of record NZ_JASCQJ010000010.1, read on the forward strand.
CTATGGGTATTTAGCAGGAGATTTCGTAAGAGATAAAGATGCGGTTATAGCATCTATGCTAATTGCTGAAATGACTTTATATTATAAAGAAAAAGGAAAGAGCCTTTACGATGGATTAATTGAGTTATATGATAAGTATGGTTACTTTAAAGAAACTTTAGTATCCTTTGAATTAAAAGGAAAAGAAGGTGCTGAAAAAATAGTCAAATGCATTGATTCACTAAGAAATGAAAAACTTGTAGAAGTTAATGGCGTTAAGATAAATACTAAGTATGACTATAAATTAAGCGTTGAAGAAGATTTGATTAATGGTGGAAAAAAAGATATTAATCTTCCAAAATCTAATGTTCTTAAATTTGTTTTAGAAAATGGTTCATGGTTTGTAGTTAGACCATCAGGAACTGAGCCGAAGATGAAGGCTTATGTGGCTGTTCAAGGTAGTGGATTAAATGATGCTGAAGAGCAACTTGAAAGCTTTAAATCAGAAGTGGTTAAATTAATTAATGAAAAATTAAATTAATATTATATATTAAAAGTGGAAGTTTTATGTTGCTATACTTTATTTGTATAGCAAATATACTTCCACTTTTTAATGAAATTGAGTGAATAATTCTCCAAAAGGCGACAATAATTGAAATTGAGGTTTGAAAGCTTAATAAATATATAGTATTATGTATATTAAGCCAATAAAAAGGAGGAATCTTTTTGGATTATAATGCAGTTTTTAAGGAAAAACTAAGTAAACTATTATTTTTAGAAATAGATAAAGATGGATTTAAAAATAGTGTAGGTATACCAAATTATATATCTTTTATTAACAAAGATTTATATTTACCTATATCATCTGAATATATAACAACTAATATTCAAGATGAAATTAAAATTAAAAATTTACCTATCTTTTATTTTATTGAAGGAATGTTTTTAGCTATAGGAGCAGACGAAAAATTAAAATTCATTGAAGATTACGAGATTATTTTATCTTATATTAAAGATAGCGATAATTGTATAAGAAGTATAATTTCTAATAAGATAAAAGATGATAAACTTATTGATGGATATTTGTTATTAAAAGGATATTATAGATTTTCTAAAGATACAGATATTATGAAGAAACTTTTATTAGTTGGAGAAAGTATAAGAGAAAAGGATAGTGGGTTTAAGGATATTTTACTTAACGATATTGATTATTGTGAAAAACATTTATTAAAGATTCCAGAAGCATATTTATATAAAGCACTAATACTTAAGGATAGTGATGATTATAAAGCTTCAAAAGTAGCAATTAATGAATTTATTAATATGGGTGGTAAGGTAACAGAAGAAATTAAGGGTTTAATTGATGATATAAATAACATTTCAAATTATGAAATAGCAATTGAACATTTAAAAGATGATCCAGTTAAAACAATAAAAATGTTATTAGAGTTACTTGATAATTTTGATAATAATCCGTTAATATACTATTATTTAGGCGTTGCATATAGAAAATTAGAAAATTATGAGAAAGCTATATATTATTTAAATGAAAGCATAGCAAGAGAGAGTGGAATTTATGAAGTAGTAGTAGAATTAGGAATTAATTATGCTTGTATCAATGACTTTGAAGGTGCTATCAAGTACTTTAAAAAAGCTTTTGAAGTAAATAAAGAAGTAGAGGTATGCACTAATATAGTTATGTGTTACATGAATTTAGGGAATTACGATGAAGCAAAACTTCATCTAGAAATTGCAAAGAAATTAAGTCCAGAAGATGAAATAGTTATGGATTTAGAAAAAATACTGAATAAGTAATGTTGATTGGAAGTTTTTATAAACTTCCAATTTTTATATGATAGATTATTAAGTAATAACTTTAGTAAATTAAATAAATATGATATTATAGTTATGGATAATTTTACGTATTAATTATTAAGGAGATAAGATGGAAGAGAATAATAACTTTATTAATATATTAGGCTATAAAATTTTTAAGAATAGTCTTAGGGATGCTATTGAATATATAGATATGAAAGATAAAATTCATATAATTTCTGGTAATCCTGAGGTGCTTTATACTGGTTTAAATAATAAAACACTATTTGAAAATTTTACTTCTAGTAGTTCTATAATTATCCCTGACGGAGTAGGAGTGCAAATAGCGGCTAAATTTATAAAAACTCCTGTTAAAGAAAAAATTGCAGGAATAGACTTAATGAAAGAAATAATTAAAAAATTATCATTGGAAAATAAAAGTATATATTTACTAGGAACTAAAGAGGAGAATTTAAAAGCATGTGTAGCTAATATTATAGTACAGTTTCCAAATGTAAATATAGCTGGATATAGGAATGGTTATTTTAATATTGATAATGCTACTGAAGTTTTAGAAGAAATAAAAGAAAAAAAACCACATGCTATTTTTCTAGCAATGGGCTGCCCTATGCAAGAGGAGTTTATAGTGAGATATATGAATGAACTTCCATGTAAAATCTTTATGGGAGTTGGCGGAAGTTTTGATGTAATTGCTGAAAAAGTTAACAGAGCACCTAAATGGATGATAAAACTTGGTTTGGAGTGGTTATATAGGGTATCAAAAGAACCTTGGAGAATAAAAAGATTAGGTAGTATTCCTAAGTTTTTATTACTTGTAATAAGGAGAAAAAAGATTAAATAATGAGTAGAAATAAAATATTTAAAGCAACTTTTATAGTTATGGCAATGACAATTTTAAGTAAGGTTATTGGTTTTGCAAGAGACATTTTAGCTGCCTATCATTTTGGTGTTGAAGATTCCTATGATATATATGTAGCATCTGTATCAATACCTGAATCTGTCTTCATGATTGTTGGTCTTGCCATTTCAACAACATTTATACCTATGTTAAGCGAAGTTAAACATAGTAGAAGTAAGGAAGAAATGTTTGATTTTTCAAATAACATTATTAATATTTTATCAGTAATTTCTATATTGGTAATAATTTTAGGCTTAGTTTTTACTAAAGATATTGTTGGGATTTTTGTTCCTAATTTTGGAGATGAAAAAATTCATTTAACTATACTGCTTACAAGAATTACAATTTTTAATATTATACTTCTATGTGTGAATGCTTGTTTTGCATCAATACTTCAGGTGTGTGAGGATTTTGTTATACCTGCTCTATTAGGAATTTTCTTTAACGTTCCTATAATAATATATCTATTATTATTTAGAGATGTTAGTGTAGTTGGATTAGCAATAGCCAATGTTTTAGGAAATTTATTGAGAGTTATAGTGCAGATACCTTCATTATATAAAAATGGATATAGAATTAAATTGAAAATTAATTTAAATGATGAAAAGTTAAAAATAATGATGGTACTTATTATTCCTGTAATAATTGGAGCAGGTGCCAATTCTATAAATATGTTAGTAGATAAAAGTGTAGCATCTGGACTAGTTACTGGATCTATGGCAGCGTTAGAGTACTCACAAAGAATTATACAATTTGCAAATACTGCAATTACAACTTCATTAGTTTCTGTAGTTTACCCTCTTATGGCAAATAGATTAAATGAAGGAGACAAGGAAGGTTTCTTGAAATATTTGAGCAGGTCAATTGTTATTATTTGCTTATTTTTAATTCCAATTACATTTGGAGTAATCTTTTTAAGTGATGATATTGTGAAAGTGATATACGAAAGAGGAAGATTTGATTCTAATGCGGTTATTTTAACATCTATGTCTTTACTTGGATATGCCATTCAATTACCTTTTGCAGGAATTAGAGATATATTAAACTCCTCTTTATTTTCAATGAAAAAGACAAAGGTAACAGCTATAAATGGTATAGTAGGAGTTTTTGTTAATATCGTATTAAGTATTACTTTATCTAAATTTTTAGGAGTATTAGGAATTGCAATTGCAACTTCTATATCAGCATTTATAATATCTATATTATTATTGAACTCTACAAGAAGATTAATAGGTAGTTTCAATGTTAAAGAACTTTTCATTAAGGTTTCCAAAATTACTATTAGTTCTTTGATTATGATAATAGTACTTTATTATTTAAATAAATTTATTCTCATAGATAATTCATTTTTAATTATCCTATTAGATGCCTCAGTAGGGGCAATTACATTTTTTATATTGTGCAAAGTTTTTAAAATTGAAGAATTTGAAGAGTTTTTAAATATCATTGAAGAGAAATTTGGAAGGAGGATAAGTTAATGAAAATATTATTTATAGCTTGTTATTCACCATTAATTAATAATTCAGCATCAATAGAAACACTACAATATTTGAATAATTTAGCTAAGTTTGATGAAAATGAAATACATCTTTTAACTGTAAATTTTCCTCCTGATTCAATCTATTATGACGAATATATATTTAGTATGTTAGATCCAAAAATAAACACACATATTATTTCTGGAGGGAAAATTTTTGAAAAGATTATGCCTAAAAAAAGAAATAATTCATTAAATAATACTATTAATAAACGAAAGAATGGTATAAAGGGATTACTAAGAAAAATAAAGAGATTATTTGCTATTCCAGATATGTATTTATATTGGGCTATAAAAGCTAGTAAGTATGGAGTAGAATTAATGAAAAATGAAAATTTTGATGTTATGTTTTCAATGCATGAACCTCCATCAAGTCATATTTGTGCTTATAGAATTAAGAAGAAGTTTAAATTTCTTAAATGGATAGCTTATTGGAGCGATCCATGGCTTAAAGATTCAACAAGGGAGAATTCTAGCTTTATAAGAAGAAAGATTGAGGGACGATATGAAAGGCAAATAATTAACTTAGCAGATAAGCATATTTTTGTCACAAAAGCCAATAGAGATGACTATTTACAAACATATAATCTAAAGATAGAAAATACTTTCATAATAACTAGGGGGTATGATGCCAAGGTATATGATGATATAAAGAACAATGAAACTCCTTCATTGATTGAAAAAGATAAGATTAATATAGTATATGCAGGGGAGATATTTTCAAAGCTAAGGGATATAAGACCATTTATAAGCGCGGTAAAAAAAATAAAAGAAGAAAATAGAAGCCTGTATGAAAAATTCAATATTTTATTTTTTGGAAATATTGATAATGAAGATGTGAAAAATGAGCTTATTCAAATAGAAAATGTCAAAGTATCAAATAGAATTCCCTATAAGAAAGCATTGGGTTATATGGTGAATGCTGATATACTATTGCTATTTGGAAACAAAAACTCTAAGCAAATTCCTGCTAAAATATACGATTATTTTGGTTGTTTAGCATATATATTGGTTGTTTTAGGTGATGAAAATGATCCTATAATTGATGTTGTTAGTAATATAGATAAGTGTAGAGTAGCCATAAATGATAGCGATAATATAAATACTGCCATAGTAGAGCTATCAACAAAAATTATAAATGGTTATAAATCAAATCAAATTCATGAATATGAATGGGAAAATATATCTAAGAGATTAGATTCGATATTAAGGGAGGATTAACAATGCACGTTATGTTTATACCATCATGGTATAATAATAAAAGAAATCCTGTCCATGGAAGTTTTTTTAAAGAGCAAGCAGATGCTATTCAAGAAAGTGGAGTAAAGGTTACAGTAGCTTATAATGAAATTTGGCCTTTAACACAATTATTTAAAGTTAATGAAAAAATAGGGATTAGTTATAGTCTTGAAGATAAATTAAGAACATATAGATATAAAAATTTTAATTATTTACCTAAGAATCCTAAGATGTTTAGTGTGTTTAATAAGAGATTAGAGAAGTTATATAAAGAGATTGTAAAAAAAGAAGGAAAAGTTGATTTGATACATTGCCAATCTTCTTTTTGGGCTGGAATAAGTGCAGCGTATATTGCTAAAAAATATAATATTCCCTTAGTTATAACAGAACATTCATCGTTAAAGACTGCCATGTATATTAAAGAAAGCTACAAGCCTTTTATTAAAAAGTCATATTTGGATGCTGATGCTTTAATTGCTGTAGGGAATGGACTAAAAAAAGAGATGATAGAATTCTCTGGAAGAAGAGATATAAAGGTAATACATAACTTAATTCCAGTTGAAAAATTCAATATAAATAAAAATAAAAATAATGTAGTAACATTTTTTTCTTTAGCCTTTTTAGAAGGGGAAAAGGGGATGGATGTTTTATTAAAAGCTTTTTCTAATTATTTTAAGAGTACTAATACAAGACTTATAATAGGTGGAGATGGAAGTCAAAAGGATTATTTAATTAATTTATCTAGAGAGCTTAATATAGATAAACAAGTTGATTTCTTAGGAGCTTTATCTAGAGAAGAAGTTTTTAGCTATATGAGTAAATGTGATGTCTTTGTACTTGCTTCAAAATATGAAACCTTTGGTGTAGTATATATAGAAGCGTTGGCATCTGGAAAGCCTATTATAGGTACATATAATGGTGGGGCAGAGGACATTATCAATAAAAATAATGGCTTATTAGTTAAGGTAAATGATATTGATGAATTAGGAAATGCAATGAACAATATAATTAATAATTTAGGTTCATATAATCCAGAAGCAATTAGAAAGGAATGCATAGAAAAATATTCAAAGAAAAAAATAATTAGTGAAATATTGAATGTATATGATGAACTTTTGAAAGAAAGGTGATTAAATGTTATTTAAAGAATATAGAATAGAAGAATTTTTAAATGAATTATCTTCTGATGCACCATCTCCAGGAGGTGGAAGTACTGCAGCGCTAGTTTTAGCTCTTTCTGCAAGTTTGAATTCCATGGTATATTCATTAACTATAGGCAAGAAAGTTTATGACAGCTTAAAAGAAGAAGAAAAAGAAAAGATGATTATTTTACAAAATGATGCCAAAGAAATAATTTTAAAAGCTCAAGAATTAATGGAGAAGGATAGAGAAGATTTCTTAAGTTTAATGAACTCTTATAAATTACCTAAGAATAATAATGAGGAAATAAAATTTCGAAAAGAAAAGATTAAAGAATTTACTATAAAGGCAATGGAAACTCCTTTACAACTAGCTGAAGAATGTATTAAGTTTTATGATAATATTGAGTTTGCTATAAAATATGGAAATAAAAATTTGATTTCTGATGCGGGAGTTGCATTAACTTTGTTACATTCTGCTATAGAAAGTGCAATTATTAATGTTAAAGTAAATTTAAATTTTTTACGAGAAGAGAAATTTACTATTGAAATAGAGAAAAAATGTAATAGTATTATAAATAATTCTTATGTAAAAAAGTGTAACTTAATGAATGAAGTAGATGAAATTATTTATCCTAAAAAAGTCTCTATAAATTAATAGAGACTTTTTTAGGATAGTTATTTTAAGGTAATTCCGTTAAAGATTTAAATTCATAACCTTGAGATTTTAGTTGTTGAATTACATTCTTTAATATTTTAGCATTTGTATCGGAAACAGCATGTAAAAGAATTATTGATCCAGGATGAACTCCAGCAACTATTTTTTGAATTGCTGCAGTTTCTTCAGGTTGATTATCAACTAACCAATCTTTATAAGCAAAACTCCAAAATATAGTTTTATAACCTAAATCATTAGTTTTCTTTAATGAATTCTTTGAGTATTTTCCCATAGGCGGTCTAAAGAATTTTGGCATATCTTCACCAATTAAAGATTTATATTCATCTTCGACCTCGGAAAGCTCTATTTTAAATTTTTCATTATCTTTTATGCTAGCCATTGATGGATGATGAGAGGAATGATTACAAACTAAGTGACCTTCATCTACCATTCTTTTAATTATTTCTGGTTCTTTTTTTATATATGGTTTAACTACAAAAAATGCTGCAGGTACATTCTCTTCTTTTAATGTATCTAGTATTTTGGGAGTATTGCCATTTTCATATCCTTCATCAAAAGTTAAGTAAAGAATTTTTGAATTGGTATCTCCTACATAATAAGCATTATATTCTGATAGAAAGCTGGCTGATTCTTTTGGTTGTTCTGGAGTAGTACCGTTTCCTCTTTTAACGAAATACCAATTAAGTTCTAAATCATCTGATGCCTTTACTATTTTAGGAGATAAAGTAAGAGTAAAGAACAAAGCAATCATCAATATCATAAATTTTTTTGTGTTTTTCAAAATTCTCGCCTCCTTTAGAATTATTTTTATCTAAAATAATTCTTTTATTCTGGAAATAGAATGAAAGTAATCAAAACATGACTTGTATCTTTATATGTTGAAATAATTTGGAGAGTAGAGTATAATTTTAAAGATGTTAAGATGTGAATAAGTAAGGAAAGGAATGTACATAGATGAATTTAGGAATAGTTGGTTTACCTAATGTAGGTAAAAGTACTTTATTTAATGCAATAACAAAAGCTGGAGCTGAATCAGCAAACTATCCTTTTTGTACTATAGAACCAAATGTTGGAGTAGTAAGTGTTCCAGATAAGAGATTAGATGTTTTAGAAAAAATGTATAATACTAAGAAAAAAGTTTATACTGCTGTTGAATTTTATGATATAGCGGGACTAGTTAAAGGTGCATCTAAAGGAGAAGGACTAGGAAATAAATTCTTATCTCATATAAGAGAAGTATCAGCAATTGTTCATGTAGTTAGATGTTTTGATGATGGAAATGTAGTGCATGTTGAGGGTTCAGTTGATCCTATTAGAGATATAGAAACTATTAATTTAGAACTTATATTTGCTGATTTAGAAGTTCTTGAAAGAAGAATGGAAAGAAGTATGAAGCAAGTAAGGTCTGGAGATAAAAAGGCCAAAGAAGAATATGCTTTAATGGAGAAAGTAAAAGCTCATTTAGAGCAAAATTTACCTATTAGAACATTAGAAGTTACTGAAGAAGAAGAAGAAATAATAAAAGGATTATTCTTAATTACTTCTAAGCCAGTTCTGTATGCTTGTAATATATCAGAAGATGATATGATGGAAGGCAATTTAAATAATGAGTATGTACAAAAGGTAAAAGCTTATGCTGAAGTAGAAAATTCTGGAGTAGTTATAGTTTGTGCTAAACTTGAAGAAGAGTTATCGGGATTAGAAGATGATGAAAAGTTAGAAATGCTTAGTGAATATGGACTAACAGAATCAGGTTTAGACAAGTTAATAAGAGCAAGTTATAAGTTGTTAGGATTGATTAGTTATTTAACTGCTGGAGTTCAAGAAGTAAGAGCGTGGACTATAAAAGAAGGAACAAAAGCTCCACAAGCTGCTGGCAAAATTCACTCAGATATAGAGAGAGGATTTATAAGAGCTGAAATTGTTTCGTATGATGATTTACTTGAATGTGGTTCTGAAGCAGCAGCAAAGGAAAAAGGTCTTTACAGATTAGAAGGTAAAGATTATGTTATGAAAGATGGAGATGTTGTTAATTTCAGATTTAATGTATAAAATTAATAAAAAAGGTTGATAAAAATCAACCTTTTTATTTTTTGGGAATTTATAAAAATATTACCTCATTATTAATTTTCATAATTCCGAATGAAATGAGGAATTATTTCCTTTAGATATAAGAGAGAAAAATATAATGCTAGTGTGACTTGGAGCGAATCCGAGGTCCCGAGAAATATAATATTTGACCCTTCTTTATTATTATACGGGGAATTTATAAAAGGATTACCCTTGAGAATATCCTTTTATAAATTCCTTCCTTTTGTTTTGAAGTGTGATATATAAGGTTACGATGACTTGGAGCAACGCGACGGAATAAGTGACCTTATATATCACACTTATTTATTTTGCAAATAAATAGCATCAAAAAATGAAATAAACCTTGAAGTATTTAGCAAAAAATTATAAAATTAAAGTATAAAGTGGTTGAAAGTGGTTAGAAGTGGTGGAGAATTTCTTGGAAGGTGGAGTTAAAGATGTTTATTGGAGAATATCAACATGCAATAGATGCCAAAAACAGAATGATAGTTCCTTCTAAAATAAGAGAAGGCTTAGGTAGTAAGTTTGTTATTACTAAAGGCTTAGATGGATGTCTTTATGCTTACCCAATGGAAGAATGGAAAACTTTAGAAACTAAGTTGAAATCTTTACCACTTACCAATAAGGATGCTAGAGCATTTGTAAGATTCTTTTTTTCAGGTGCTTGTGAGATTGAAGTAGATAAACAAGGAAGAGGATTAATTCCTCAAAACTTAAAAGAATATGCAGGTATAGAAAAGGAAATAGTAAGTATAGGGGTATTAACCAGAGTAGAAATCTGGAGCAAAGAAAAATGGGAAGAATATAACGAATCAGATATAGATTTTGACTCTATTGCTGAAAAAATGAGTGATTTAGGAATATAAGGAGAATCATTATGGAATTTAAACATGTATCTGTACTTTTAAATGAGTGTATAGAGGGATTGAAAATAAAAGAAAATGGAATCTATGTAGATGGAACTCTAGGTGGAGGTGGACATTCATCAGAAATATTGAAAAATCTTTCTGATGATGGACTATTAATAGGAATCGACCAAGATAAAGATGCATTAAAGGCAGCAAGTGCTAGGTTACAGAATTATAAAAATGTAAAATACGTACATAATAATTTTTATAATATAGATTCTATATTAAATGAGTTAGATATTGAAAAGGTTGATGGAATACTAATGGATCTAGGTGTATCTTCTTATCAATTAGATACAGGAGATAGAGGGTTTAGCTATATGCAGGATGCACAATTAGATATGAGAATGAATAGGGAAAATTCATTATCAGCTTATGATGTAGTAAACAATTATGACGAAGAGACAATTTATAAAATAATTAGAGATTATGGTGAAGAAAAATTTGCTAAAAGAATAGCAAGATTTATAGTGGAAAATAGAGAAAAGAAAAATATTGAAACTACACTAGAATTAGTTGAGATAATAAAGGCTGCAATACCTGCGAAGGCAAGACGAGAAGGACCGCATCCAGCTAAAAGAACATTCCAAGCCATTAGAATTGAAGTTAATAGCGAGTTATCTATACTTAATAAGGCTATTGAAGACGGAGTAAACAGATTAAATAAAGGTGGAAGAATGGCTATAATAACATTCCACTCTTTAGAAGATAGGATAGTAAAGCTTAAATTTAAGGAGTTAGCTACAGCGTGTACTTGTCCAAGAGAGTTCCCTATATGTGTATGTGGGGGAAAAGCAAAAGTAAAGCTTATATCAAGAAAAGCAATTGAGCCAACAAAAGAAGAAATTGATGAAAATCCAAGAAGTAGAAGTGCTAAATTAAGGGTAATAGAGAGAATATAATAAAAAAAACTAAGTAAAAGACAATGGGGGTGTAATAAAATGGTTAATAAGGAATATGATTATATAAGGGGAAATACAGCTTTAAATCCAAAGAGAAGATATGATGAGGAAAAGAAAAGACAAGTACGAGAAGAAATAGAGAGACAAAAAAAAGAACAACTTAGAAAAGCACAAGAAACTAAAAAAGCTGTTGTAAAGAATATATTACAAGTTGCATCTATCGCCTTAGTTTTTGGGGTTTTAACTATTGCTAGAGATGGGAAAGTTTATAGAATGCAGAATGATTTAAGTAGTGTTAAGAGTAATATAAAGACAGCTACAGCGGAAAATGAGGCCTTAAGAGTTAATTTATTAAAACTTGCTTCCCTTGATGAGATAAAATTAGTTGCCAGTGAAACAGGAATGGTAGTGCCTCAAAAGGAAGATACTATAACTATAAATATAACTAAGGATTTCTTCGCTGATATTAGAGAGTAACATAAGTAATAAAATAGTACACTTGCCAGATAAAGAGTATTAATTATACTCAACATGTTATTAATTAATTGCATGGAGGCATTGATGTGAATAGAAAGAGTTATAGAGATAAAGCGCTAATGAAAAAGAGAATATCATTAGCGCTTATAGTATTGATATGTTTATTTAGTCTTCTTATGATAAGACTATCTTATATAATGATAGTTAAAAGGGAAGATTATGCTTTAGGCGCTGAAGAACAATGGACAAGTGAAGTTAAAATTGATGCGAGAAGAGGACGTATATTGGACAGAAATGGGGTTGAACTTGCAGTGTCTGCTAATGTATATAGAGTGGATTTTGATTTAAACTCTATTAAAGGACATTTGAGAAAAGAAAATCTCACAAATAATGATATAGCACCAGAAATCGCTGAAGCACTTAGTATGGAAGAGAAAAAGGTTTTAGATAAGTTAAATACTAAATTGCCTAGTGGGGCTGATGCAGGAGCTGCAATTCTTGTAAGAAGAATAGAAAAAGAACAAGCGGATAAGGTTAAAAATTTAAACATACCAGGAGTTATAGTTTCTCCAGATACAAAGAGATACTATCCTAATGGAAATTTTCTAGCACATGTTTTAGGAAGTACTAACATTGATGGACAAGGGCTAACTGGAATAGAACTAGAATATAATGATTATTTATCAGGTACTCCTGGACTTAGAATTTCAGAATTAAGCAAGTATAACGATGAACTTCCTTATACAATTTCAGAATTTACTTCTCCTATAAATGGAAAAGATGTTGTTCTAACTATAGATGCAAATTTACAAGCATTTGCTGAAAAAATTGCTGAAGAAGGTTATAATGATAATTTAGCAAAGCAAGTTTCAATTATTATTATGGATCCTAATAATGGTGAAATACTTGCAATGGTAAACAAACCAGATTTTGACCCGAATAATCCATATGAAGGTGCTGAGAATTATGAGGGAGAATCTTTAGCTGAAAAGGTGCAAAAAATGTGGAGAAATCATTTAGTTAACGATACATTTGAACCAGGTTCTATTTTTAAGGTAGTTACTATGATAGGAAATTTGGAAGAAGGATTAGTTAAAGAAGATGATACATTTGTTTGTAATGGAAGTTTAAAAATAGGTCCACATACTATAAAATGTTGGAAGACATCTGGCCATGGAACTCAAACTTTACCAGAAATATTACAAAATTCATGTAACGTAGGATTTATGGAAATTGGTAAGAGAATAGGTAAGGAGAAATTAAATGAATATATTAAAAAATTAGGGTTTGGACAAATAAGTGGGGTAGATTTACCTGGAGAAGCAAAGGGAATAACTAAGAAGACTGAAGATATTAACGAAGCAGATTTAGCTACGATTTCATTTGGACAAACAAATACTGTGAATGCAGTTCAATATATGACTGCTTATAATAGTATTATAAATGGTGGAAAGTTAATACAACCTCATTTAATGAAGGAAATAACTTCTGTAAATGATAAAGGAGAGAATGTTGTAGAAGAATCTTTTGAGCCTAATATAGTTGATGTACTTACAGAAGAAAAAACTGCTATATTAAGAGATTACCTAGAAAGGACTGTTTCATATGGAGGATCAAGCAAAGCATATGTTGAAGGATATCATGTGGGAGCAAAGACTGGTACAGCTCAAAAGGTAAATCCTAAAGGTGGAGGGTATGAATCAGGTAAATATATTTCATCTTTAGCAGGGTTTGCTCCAGCAGATGATCCTCAAGTTACAGTATTTATTTCAATAGATGAGCCTGGAACCGGAACATATTATGCAGGTCAAATTGTAGCTCCTTTAGCAAATGAGTTGTTTACAGATATATTTAATTACATGAATGAAAATATGCCTAAAGATGATATAAACAGTATAGTGAAAGATGTTGTTATTCCAGAATTAAGAGGGCTTGAGATAAGTGAAGCTAAAAAAATATTGAAAGAGTATAATTTGGAGTATAATATTCAAGGAAATGGGTCTATAATAACAGATATGAAACCTTATCCAGGATATACAGTTAAAGAAAATTCTAAGATTAATATAGACACAGGAGAGATAGAGTTTTATAATAAATATGTCGTTATGCCAGATTTAAGGGGTAGCACTCTAGAGATAGCGACAAGCGTTTTAGATGATCTCGGAATAACTTTTAGTTATGAAGGTGAAGGAACAATAGTTAAACAAAGCATACCAAAAGGTGAGATGATTTCTAAAGGTACTAATGTTAATTTAGTATTAAATAATGAATATGGAGATTAATTAGAATATCCCTTTACATTAGCATGTGGGAAACTCACATGCTAAATTTATATACAAAAGACATAGGGATTTCGTTTAGAATATTAAGGAGATGGTTAAATGAAGTTATTAGAGTTATTAAAAGGAGTAAGTTTTGAAGTCTTAAGTGGGAGCCAAGATGTAGAGGTAAACCACATCCAATATGATAGTAGAAAAATAGAAGCTGGAGACCTATTTGTTTGTCTTACAGGCTTTGAAGTTGATGGACATAACTATGCTTTGAAAGCAATAGAAGCTGGAGCAAAGGTTATTCTATGTGAGAGAGATATAAATATAAGAGAAGAAGGAATAACTGTATTATTAGTTAAAGAAGGTAGAAAAGCTTTAGCTACTATGTCTTCTAATTATTATGGCAATCCAGCAAGTAAGTTAAAATTAATAGGTGTAACTGGAACTAATGGTAAAACAACAACAGTGTACTTATTAAAATCAATTTTAGAAAAAGCAGGAAAAAAAGTTGGATTAGTTGGCACAATTGCGAATTATATTGGAGATAAAAAAGTAAAATCTGAAAGGACAACTCCAGAATCTTTAGAACTTCAAAAGTTATTTAAAGATATGGTTGAAGACCATTGTGAATATTGTGTTATGGAGGTATCATCCCACTCATTATACCTAGATAGAGTTTACGGATGTGAATTTGAAGTTGGAATATTTACTAATTTAACAAGAGACCATCTAGATTTTCATAAATCATTTGAAAATTATTATGATGCAAAATTCAAACTGTTTAAAAGAAGTAAAACTTGCGTAATAAATATAGATGATGATTATGGATATAGAATTGTAAGAGACATTGAAAGCCTTGATAATAAGGAAGTAAGGACATATTCAATTAAAGATGAAAGTGATTTTAAGGCTTCTGAAGTTATGTTAAAAGAAGGAGACATTCACTTTAAAGTCAATGGGGAAAATTACAATTCTATATTACCAGGAGAATATAATGTATATAATGCATTAGGAGCAATTGCTGCTATGGATGTTTTAGATATTGATAATAGATATATTGCACAAGGGCTTGTAGATGTAGTTGTTCCAGGAAGATGCGAAAGAATCGGTCATAAATATAATATTCCTTATGATATTATAATTGATTTTGCGCATACTCCTGATGGGTTAAAAAATATACTAGAAACACTGAAAGATTATACTAAAAACAGATTGATTGCAGTATATGGATGTGGTGGAGATAGGGATAAGGTAAAGAGAGCAGAATTAGGCAGGATTGGAACTGAACTAGCAGATTTAGCTGTTATTACATCTGATAATCCTAGAGAAGAAGATCCTATGGCTATAATAAAAGAAATAATTGCCGGTATAAGTAAATCAAATTATATAGCTATAGAAGATAGATCGGAAGCAATAAAGCTAGCATTAAACATGGCTGAAGAAGGAGATGTAGTAGTACTAGCAGGCAAAGGCCATGAAAATTATCAAATAACTAATGAAGGGATAATTCATTTTGATGAAAGAGAAGTTGTTGATGAAATCCTAGCAAATAAGAGAAAAAAATAGAGGTGTATAAGGTGGAATTATCTTTAAATGAAGTTTTAGAAGCTACAGCAGGAAAAGTGATAATAGAAGGAAAAAAGGAATTTAATAAAATTTGTATAGATACAAGAAAAATTGAAGCTAATAATATATATTTAGCAATTAATGGTGAGAGATTTAATGGGAACAAATTTGTTATGGAAGCTTTTGAAAAAGGTGCTTCCATAGCAATTGTAGATGAAGTCTTATTTGATATAGAAAAATGTGATAATTTAGGAACAGTAATAAAGGTAGAGGATTCAGAAGAAGCTTTATTAAACCTAGCAAGCTTTTATAGAAAAAAACTTGGAATTAAGGTTGTAGGTGTTACAGGATCATGTGGTAAAACGTCAACAAAAGATTTAATAGCAGCTTTTTTAAGTCATAAGTATAAGGTTTTTAAAACAAAAGGAAATTTTAATAATCAAATAGGATTACCACTTATGATTTTAGAACTTGACAGTTCTTATGATGTTGCAGTATTAGAGATGGGAATGAGCAATTTAGGAGAAATAGATGTACTAGCTAATTGTGCACGACCTGATATTGCTGTAATTACAAACATAGGATTATCTCATATTGAAAATTTAAAGACTCAAGATAATATACTAAAAGCGAAGTCGGAAATATTTAATTATTTCAATGAAAGCAATACTTTAATTATTAATGACGAAGATGATAATTTACAAAAAATAAAAAATAAATGTTTTGAAATTATAAGAATTGGCTATAATCATGAATATGATGTCTATGCTGTTAATATTATACTAAAGGAGGATAAAACTTCCTTTACGGTGAAAGATAAAGATGGTCAATTTAATTTTGAGATTCCTATGGCTGGCAAACATAATATTTTAAATTCGATGTTGGCTATAGCAGTAGGTAAAAAGTTGGATGTATCATTTTCAGACATGGAAAAAGGAATTAAGAATCTTGAAGCTACTTCAATGAGGCTACAAGTTATTAAAAAAGAAAAATTCACTATAATAAATGACTGCTATAATGCAAGTCCTGATTCAATGAAATCTTCAATTGATGTTCTTAATTCTTATGAAAATGGAAGAAAAATTGCTATACTAGGAACTATGAATGAACTTGGTGATGAATCTATAAATGCACATACCGAAGTTGGATATTATGCTAAAAATAAAGTTGACTTATTAATAGTAATTGGGAAATATATAGATTGCTATAAGAAAGGCTTTGAATTAGATAATATTATAACTTTTGATGATAAAGAGGACTTTATCAGTAGTATAAGTACAATCGTCAAAGAGAATGATGTGATTTTAGTAAAAGCATCAAGAGGCATGAAATTTGAAGAAATAGTAATTTCACTAGAAAAGGTAGAAATATAACAAAGGAGGTGAACTGCCTTTTAGGCAGTAATAATGGGGGAGAAGTTAATAGACATTGTAACATCGAAAATAGCTATAGGATTAGTATTATCTTTTATAGTATCAATTATTATAGGACCGATAATAATACCTATGCTAACTAAATTGAAATTTGGTCAAAATATAAGAAAAGAAGGGCCTAAAAGCCATCTAAAAAAAGCAGGCACTCCTACTATTGGAGGACTAATATTTATTATTTCAACATTAATAGTTATGATTGCGATGAGATTTAGCCCTACGGATGAAGCAATGATAGCGCTTTATTCGTTATTAGCTTTTGGATTTATTGGATTTTTAGATGATATATTAAAAATAGTGAAAAAAGATAATGAAGGACTAAAAGCTTGGCAAAAAATGTTACTACTAATTATCTTTTCTACTGCAATAGCAGTTTATGGATCTGTAAATTTAGGTACTGCTTTAAGAATACCATTTATAAATACAATAATACCATTAGGAATGCTATATATACCGTTTGTAATTGTTTATTATGCAGGTGCAACCAATGCAGTTAATTTAACTGATGGGTTAGACGGATTAGCATCCACTGTTAGCGTATTAGTTTTAACTTTTTTTGGTGTTGTTGCATTCACAATGGGACATGAATCACTAGCTATTTTTTCTATAATATTAGCAGGTGGATTACTTGGTTTCTTAAAGTTTAATGCATATCCAGCTAAGGTATTTATGGGTGATACAGGTTCATTAGCGATAGGTGGTGCAATAGCAACTATTGCATTAATATTGGAATTGCCACTTATTTTATTTATAGTTGGTGGAATTTATGTATTTGAAACTATTTCAGTAATTCTACAAGTTTCATCATATAAATTAAGAGGTAAGAGATTATTTAAGATGGCACCAATTCATCATCATTTCGAGCAAATAGGATGGAGTGAAACTAAAATAGTAACAATTTTTGCGATTATTACTGTAGTTTTATGCTTTATAGGATTTATGGCCCTTTAATCATCGATTGGAGGAGGTTTTATGAGAGCAGCAAAACAAAAAGCTAAGTTAGGTGAGATTGACTATGGTATATTTTATGCTGTTATTCTTTTACTTGCAATTGGAGTAATAATGATTTATTCAGCTAGTTCATATTATGCTATGTTTAAAGAAGGCGATAGTATGGTATATTTAAAGAAACAATTAATTTGGGCTATAACTGGGTTAATAGCAATGGCAATTATGGCAAACTTTGATTACCATAAATTACGCAAGATTACTCCGCATATACTTATTATTACTATACCATTATTAATTGCTGTATTTTTCTTCCCAGCAGTAAATGGAGCTAAAAGATGGATTCAATTAGGTCCATTGTCATTCCAACCATCTGAGCTAACTAAATACGCTGTAGTAATGTTTTTAGCTATGAGCTTAGATGCAAAAGGTGATGGAATTAAGAAATTCTGGACAGGAATAGTTCCTTATTTGGGGATATCAGGTTTTTTTGCGGCGTTGATTTTAGCAGAAAAGAATCTAAGTATTGCAGCTATTATTATGATAGTTACATTCATTTTGCTTTTTGTAGCAGGAGGAAGATTAAAAGATTTGTTTGGGAAAGTTGCTCCTGTTTTATTAGTTGCAGTAATGTTTTTTATATTTGGAGAAGATTATAGAAGAGCAAGGATGCTTAACTTTTTAAATCCGTGGCAAGATCCAGCAGGAGATGGGTATCAATTAATACAATCATTTTATGCATTGGGAGCTGGTGGAGTAACTGGACTTGGGCTTGGCCAATCCAGGCAAAAAACTTTATATATGCCAGAACCACATAATGACTTTATTTTTTCTATAATAGGTGAAGAACTTGGTTTGATTGGTTGTTTATTTATTATACTTCTATTTGTATTTTTTGTTTGGAGGGGAATAAAAGTATCTATGAAAGCTATGGATTCTTATGGAACTTTGTTAGCCATAGGTATTACATCAATAATTGCAGTTCAAGCAATTATAAATATTGCTGTTGTTACAGGATCAATGCCTGTAACCGGGGTACCAATGCCTTTTATTAGCTACGGAGGAACATCATTAGTTATTAATATGATGGCTATGGGAATACTTTTAAACATATCAAGGCAGGTTCAAGGTAAAAATATATAATAAAAAAGAGTGAATTTTAATATTAAATTTCACTCTTTTTTAATTTATGTGTAATAATTATTATTAAATTTTAAATTAAGTAAAATTTATGATGAAAAAATAACCAAAAAGTGATATTATTAAAATATATATTATTATGTAAAAGTGGGAGAACTATG
>NZ_JASCQJ010000011.1:0-93970 GCF_033043255.1 Clostridium lamae
TATAAAATTACTAATTGAATGAATATTAAAATTCGACTATTATATAAATAAAACAAGTATTTTCAATAGTGATATGTATAGTGTTTTTATAATAATTATTAAGAAAAATTATAATTATAAATTTTTTATAAAAAAATTTATAAAAAGTATTGCATAAAAATAAAAAGCGGGTGTATAATTATGCTATGAAAATGATAGATAATAATTAGGGGGGTCAAAAATGAAAAAAGGAATGTTAAAGAAAATATTTACTATAGCTACTATTGGGGTAATGAGTATAGGACTGATTAGTTGTGGTAAAAAGACTGACGAAAATATAGACAAACTTTCTCAAATTAAAGAAGAGGGAAAATTAGTAGTAGGACTTAGTGCAGATTATGCTCCATACGAGTTTCATATAATAAATGAAGACGGTGAAGATGAAATAGTTGGATTTGATATTGAAATTGCTAAAGAAATAGCAAAAGATATGGGAGTTGAATTAGAAATTAAAGATATGGACTTTGATTCATTAGTTGCAGGTATACCAGCCGGAAAAATAGATTTAGTTATATCAGGAATGACTCCTACTGATGAAAGAAAAGAAGTTGTAGATTTTTCAGATATTTATTATATTGCAGAACATGGATTTTTAGTTAGAGCTGAAGATAAAGATAAATATAAGAATTTTGAAGACTTAAAGGGTCAAAAGGTTGGAGCTCAAATGGGAGCTATACAAGCTGACATAGCTCAACAAGAAATTCCAGAGGCTGATATTCAATTATTATCAAATGTTAATGATTTAGTATTAAGTTTGAAATCAGGTAAGATTGAAGCATTAGTTGTTGAATTACCAGTAGCTGAAATGATAGTTAAGAATAATCCAGAGTTAGCAGTTGGGGAAGAAAAAGTTAAGGACACTGAAGGTGGATCTGCAATTGCGGTAAAGAAGAGTGAACAAGCTTTATTAGATTCAGTTAATAGCACCATTAAGAGAATTAAAGAAGAAAATTTATTAGATCAATTTATTATAGATGCAAATGCATTAGCTGAAAAACAAGTTCAAGAATAATATTAGATAAATAAGTTTAATATAATAAAAATGAAATAATTAAAGGCGAAAGATTTAGCCTTTAATTATTCATTTTTTAATTTGTAAAAAGTATAGATAAGGGGTGTAAGGTTTGACATTAGATTTTAGTTTTTTATCTGGATATATGTCATATTTTTTAGAAGGAGTCAAATTAACTATTTTAATTTCTTTAATTAGTGTGTTTTTTGGTGTGCTCCTTGGAACTATTTTAACATTTATGAAAAGGTCCAAGTTTACTATATTTAAAGTAAATCCATTGAAGGCTATTGCTACTGCATATATTGAGATAATAAGAGGAACTCCAATGCTTCTTCAAATCATGATAGTATATTATGCATTTGATGAACTAATAGGTATAACAATGGAACCGCTACCAGCTGGTATTATAGCTGTTTCTTTAAATTCAGCTGCTTATGTATCTGAAATAATAAGAGCGGGTATAGAAGCTGTAGATAAAGGGCAATATGAAGCAGCAAGAAGTTTAGGAATGAGTCAATTTATGGCTATGAAGCTTGTAGTAATGCCTCAAGCAATTAGTAATATATTACCTGCAATAGGTAATGAATTTGTTACTATAATTAAGGAATCTTCAATGGCATCAGTAATTGGTGTTGGAGAAATTATGTATGCTGCTAAGGTAATTAGAGGTAAGACCTTTAGAGGATTTGAACCATTAATAGTTGCAGCAGCATTCTATTTTGTTATTACATTTACTTTAGGAAGACTAATGAATTATATAGAAAGGAGAATGAAGGCCGGTGATCAGCGTTAATAATTTACATAAATATTTTGGTGAGAATAAAGTACTAAAGGGAATTAATGAAAATATTAAAAAGGGTGAAGTTGTAGTAGTTATTGGTCCTTCAGGATCTGGGAAAAGTACTTTTTTAAGATGCTTAAATTTATTAGAGGTACCTACTGATGGAGAGATTATTTTTGAAGGTAAGAACATAACGGATAAGAATACTAATATAAATGAAGTAAGAGAAAAGATGGGAATGGTATTTCAGCAATTTAATTTATTTCCTCATAAAAAGGTTATAGAAAACTTAACTATAGCGCCTATAAATGTAAAGAATAAATCAAAAGATGAAGCAAATAAAAAGGCTATGGAATTATTAGATAAGGTTGGCTTAGTTGATAAGGCAGATGCTTATCCAGCATCATTATCAGGTGGACAAAAGCAAAGAATTGCAATTGCAAGAGCTTTAGCTATGGAACCAGATGTTATGTTATTTGATGAACCTACTTCAGCCTTAGACCCAGAAATGGTAGGAGAAGTTTTAAATGTTATGAAGGACCTTGCAAAAGAAGGTATGACAATGGTTGTAGTAACTCATGAAATGGGCTTTGCTAGAGAAGTAGGGGATAGGATTATATTTATGGATGGAGGAAATATAGTAGAACAAGGAACTCCTGAAGAAATATTTGATAATCCTAAGAATGCAAGAACTAAGGACTTTTTATCAAAAGTTTTATAAGATTGATAAGAAAATGTATTAAAAAGTATATTTAGGCTTTTTAATACATTTTTTATTTAAATGTTTAACTTTGAGTGATATAATAATAACGAATCTAAAAGTGCTAATTATAGTAACAATTAAATTTAAAAGATTTGAGGGGGAGGAAGTTATTTATGGAGATAAGTTCTATTTTAAATTCTGTAGTAGAGACTTTCAAAAATATCAAGGGGATTGAAGCAATTGTTCTTGGAGGATCTCGTGCTACAAAGACAGCAAATGAGTTTTCAGATATAGATATAGGTATATACTATAATGAAGAATTTGAAATAGCTAGCTTTAAAGAAGCAGCTACATATTTAGATGATAATAATCATAAAGATTGTATAACTAATTTAGGGGATTGGGGACCATGGATAAATGGTGGAGGTTGGCTATCAATTAATAATATAGCAGTTGATATTCTTTTCAGAGACATAAGAAAAGTTAATAGTTGCATAGAGGACTGTAAAAATGGTATTATAACCATCGATTATCAATGTGGGCATCCTTTTGGATTTATGAATTCAATTTATATGGGAGAACTTTATTATTGTGAAATACTTCACTCTAATAGTGATGAAATACAACAAATGAAAAATTCATTAAGTATTTTTCCACCTACTTATAAAAAGGCTTCTATAGAGAAGTTTTTGTGGGAATGTGAATTTTCATTGGCATGTGGGAAAAAGGCAGTAAATAAAAATGATACTATATATGCAGCTGGATCACTTTTTCGTTCAGCAGTCTGCCTTATATATACACTTTATTCAGCAAATGAAATTTATTGTATAAATGAAAAGGGTAGCTTAAGCAGATTAATAAAACAAAAAAATGTCAAACTTCCTATTAATTTTAAGGAGACTATGGAAGAAGCTATGACTATTAGTCCAAATAACCTTTCAGAAGTTTTTGATAAAATGTATAAATTATATGATATTATTAGTGATATGGTTAGCAAATAAGAGTAGAAAGTAGTTTTAAGGAGCTGTTGAAATAGCAATGTCATTAAGTTAAGAAATTGGTTTTAACAAGTCTTATAAGAGCAAGATGTAAACAAATATCTTGCTCTTTTTTGTGTGCCCAGCATGGGCAACAACTTGACGGTGAAAGTCAGTTGTGGGCTTGGTAGTGGGAACCACTAGCCAATGACAAGGGTGTCCATCGTGAGGTGGAATCTGAAGGAAGTCGGAGGCAAAATCTTGGTCTGAGGAATACGAACTATATAAAAGGCTTACTAAAATAATTATTTTCCTCCTACTCCATTTATAAAATATTATTGTAATAGATCTTAAAAACTATAATAAAGGCATATTAATAAATATATAAGCATATAGAAAAATAATAATATTTTTTTAAGGAGGAATTATAATGCCAAATATATTATTACTAAGAATAGATAATAGATTAGTTCATGGACAAGTTGGGATAACATGGACAACATCTTTAGGTGCAAATTTATTAGTAGTTGCTGATGATGTAGTCGCAAGTGATAGATTACAACAAGAGTTAATGAGGTTGACTGCAGAATCATCAGGAGCTGGTATTAGATTTTTTACAATTGAAAAGACAATAAATATTATTAATAAGGCAGCACCTTCACAAAGAATATTTTTAATCTGCAAAACCCCACAAGAAGCAAGAGTTTTAATTGATGGTGGAGTACCGATAAAAGATGTAAATGTTGGGAATATGCACTTTGAAAAGGGGAAAAGGCAATTAAGTAAGAAGGTATATGTAGATGATAAAGACTTAGAAGATTTAAAATATATTAAGTCTAAAGGCATAAATGTTTTTATACAAGATGTACCTGGAGATATAAAAGAGAGCATAAAATAAATTTATGTAAATAAAAATACTCTAAAATAAAAAGGGGGAAGATTTATGCAAAGTATTACATTACTTCAAGGGATTTTACTAGCTATTATGGCAATAATAGTAGGAATTGACTTTTGGCTTGAAGCATTATTTATATTTAGACCAATTATAGTATGTACACTTACAGGAATTATATTAGGTGATGTTCAGTTAGGGCTATTAGCAGGAGGACTCACAGAATTAGCATTTGCAGGCTTAACTCCAGCAGGGGGAACTCAACCACCTAATCCAGTCTTAGCAGGTGTAATGACAACCGTTATAGCATATACTACTGGGAAAGACCCGGCTACAGCTATCGGACTTGCATTACCTTTCAGTTTCTTAATGCAATATATCATTTTATTCTATTATTCAAGTTTTTCATTATTCATGAACAAGGCAGAGAGATGTGCTGAAAATTCAGATACCAATGGAATTGTAAGAATAAATATTATAACAACTTTGATTGTGGCAATAACTTATGGAATAGTAGTATTCTTATCAGCGTATGTAGCACAAGATGCAATGCAAGCATTGGTAAATTCAATGCCTGAATGGCTTACACATGGATTTGAAATTGCAGGAGGTATATTACCAGCAGTTGGATTTGGAATGTTGTTAAAAGTTATGCTTAAAAAACAATTTATTCCATATTTATTAATAGGTTTCCTTGTAGCATGCTTTGTAAAATTCTCAAATTTATTACCAGTAGCAGTTGTAGGTATAGCATTTGCATTATTTACTTATAATCTTGATAAGGAAAGAGAAAAACTAGTAACTAAGTCAAGTAATAGTGAGGGGGATGATTTTAGTGAAGGAATCTAAGAAAGTTATAACTAAAAAGGATATTACTAAGCTTGGTTTTACATCATCATTTTTACAAGCCAGCTTTAACTATGAGAGAATGCAAGGTGGTGGATTTTTATTATCACAACTACCACTTTTAAAGAAAATATATAAAGGTGATAAAGAAGGATTATCCGCTTCTATGAGTGATAATCTGGAATTTATTAATACTCATCCTAATTTAGTTGGATTCTTAATGGGATTAATTATATCCTTAGAGGAAAATAATGAAGATAGAAGTATAATAAAAGGTTTGAAAGTAGCATTATTTGGACCATTAGCAGGTATTGGAGATGCGATTTTTTGGTTTACTATTTTACCAATAGTTGCAGGAATATGTTCATCTTTTGCAATGGAAGGAAGTATCCTAGGACCAATAATATTCTTTGGGGTATATTTGGCTATATTTATTTTAAGAATAGTTTGGACGCATTTGGGATATAACTTAGGAGTTAAAGCCATTGACAAAATAAAGCATAATTCTGCTATTATAGGAAAAGCAGCTACAGTTTTAGGGGTAACAGTTATAGGTGGATTGATAGCATCTTATGTAAAAATAAATGTTTTAAGCAGTATAACAGTTAACGATAGTAAAACTGTAATGCTTCAAGAAGATTTTTTTGATAAGATATTCCCAAATATATTACCATTAGGGTATACATTCCTAATGTATTATTTATTAAGGAGCAAGAAAGTTAGTCCAGTAGTACTTATATTAATTACATTTACTTTAGGAATCGTACTTTCTTTCTTTGGAATATTATAATTAGTATAAAACTTTATGATCTTTGTTAAAGATGTATTAAACATAAAATTAATACATCTTTTTCATTAAAAGATTGTAGTAAAAAAACAATTAATTCAAAAAATAAAATTAGTATACTAAATATAAAAATACTTATAATAATTATTTTAAATGTATATATATTTTGACAATCAACAGAAAATGTAGAAAATTGCATTGTGGATATAATTGACAGTCACTTATCCTGATGTTAGAATAATCTTGTTCTGTAAATGATTGCAAAATGATTGGGGAGAAGGGATTGCGATGAATAGTTTTAGGGAAATATTAGAGGGAAATCCAGTCGTAGCTGCAGTAAAAGATATAGACGATCTTGAATCTGCATTGCAAAGTGATATAAAAGTTATTTTTGTTCTGTTTGGGAACATACTAAATATTAAAGAAATTAGTGAAAAAATATCTAGCAGTAAAAAGATAGGAATTTTACATATAGATTTAGTTGAAGGACTTTCTAGTAATGAATACGCTTTAAAATTTCTTAAGGAAACAACAAGATTTAAAGGGATAATAAGTATAAAGCCACAAGTGTTACGAAATGCTAAGAAGCTTGGTTTTATAGTTATTCAAAGGATATTCATGATAGACAGTTTATCTAAGGAAAATATGAAAAATCATTTAGTTAAGGAATGTGATGCTGTAGAAATTTTACCAGGATTACTTTTCAAAATTATAAAGGAGATTTCTATAACTTTGGATAAG
The DNA here is from genome assembly GCF_033043255.1 of Clostridium lamae. Classification (NCBI taxonomy): domain Bacteria; kingdom Bacillati; phylum Bacillota; class Clostridia; order Eubacteriales; family Clostridiaceae; genus Clostridium; species Clostridium lamae. The sequence goes on from NZ_JASCQJ010000011.1 coordinate 6,779, forward strand.
CCTTTAATATCAGGGGGATTAATATCTGATAAAGAGGATGTAGTCGAAACATTAAAAAGTGGAGCAACCTGTATATCTACAACTAAAAAAGATATATGGTATATGTAGAAGAGATTTGGAGAAAAACTACATAAAACTGTTAAGGCAGTTTTATGTAGTTTTTATTGATTGAGGATATGCGTGGATACCAGTTGTAGCACCTATATTAGGAGGCGTATGTGGTAGCGTATTATTTGATTTTATTTTAAAATTATATTAGATGAAGGAGTGAGTGGTTATGAAAAAATATATTATAGCATTAGATCAAGGTACTACTAGTTCAAGGGCAATAGTCTTTGATAAGGAACAAAATATATTAGGTGTAAGTCAAAAGGAGTTTACACAAATATATCCTAAAGAAGGATGGGTAGAACATGATCCGTTAGAAATATGGGCAACTCAATATGGAGTTCTTCAAGAAGTTATAGCTAAAACTAATATAAGTCAAGATGAAGTGGCAGCAATAGGTATTACAAATCAAAGAGAAACTACAATAGTATGGGATAAAAATACTGGAGCTCCAATATATAATGCTATAGTTTGGCAATGTAGAAGAACTGCAGAAATATGTGATGATTTAAAAGTTAAAGGGTTAGAGGTTTATATAAAAGAAAATACTGGTTTAGTTGTTGATGCATATTTTTCAGGAACTAAAATTAAATGGATATTAGACAATGTAGAAGGAGCAAGAGAAAAGGCTGAAAGAGGAGAATTATTATTTGGAACTGTGGATACGTGGCTTGTATGGAAGTTAACTAATGGGCAAGTTCACGTTACAGATTATACAAATGCTTCTAGAACAATGCTTTATAATATAAAAGAATTAAGATGGGATGATAAGATTTTAGAAGAATTAAATATTCCTAAATCTATGTTACCAGAAGTAAGAAATTCATCAGAAGTTTATGGATATACAAACCTTGGAGGAAGAATAGATGTAAAAGTTCCTATAGCTGGAATAGCAGGAGACCAACAATCAGCTTTATTTGGGCAAACTTGCTTTGAGAAGGGAGACGCTAAAAATACTTATGGAACGGGATGTTTCTTACTAATGAATACTGGGGAAGAAATGGTTGAAAGTAAAAATGGACTTTTAACTACTATAGCAATAGGATTAGATGGAAAGGTTCAATATGCTTTAGAAGGTTCTGTTTTCGTTGGTGGAGCAGTAGTTCAATGGCTTAGAGATGAATTAAAATTAGTAAATGATTCAGCTGATACTGAATATTTTGCTACAAAAGTTGATGACAATGGAGGAGTTTATATAGTTCCAGCATTCGTTGGATTAGGAGCACCACATTGGGATATGTATGCAAGAGGTGCTATATTTGGATTAACTAGAGGAGCAAATAGAAATCACTTAATTAGAGCTGCTTTAGAATCTATTGCATATCAAACAAAAGACCTTATTGACGCTATGAAAGAAGATGTAGGAGCTGAGCTTAAGGAAATAAAGGTAGATGGAGGAGCAAGCAGAAATAAGTTCTTAATGCAATTCCAAGCTGATATATTAGGAGCTAATGTAGTAAGACCTATAATATCAGAAACTACAGCTTTAGGAGCTGCTTGCTTAGCAGGGCTTGCAGTTGGCTTCTGGAAGGATAAAGAGGAAGTTAAAAAGTTCTGGCATAAGTCAGATGAGTTTGAACCTAAATTAGATGCTGATACTGTAAATAAATATTATAATGGTTGGCAAAAAGCGGTTAAGAGATCATTAAACTGGGAAGAAGAATAACAAAAAGGGTTGCTTAGGCAACCTTTTTTTAATGCATAATTGATAATGCATAATGCATAATTGATGAATAAACTCCTTTCGGAGTTTATAAAATATTTTCGATGGGAGAAAATTGCTTTCAAATGTGTATTTTTAATATATAATAATTTCAAGATAAATAAAAAATAATAGTAATATTTATTATAATACTTAAATAATATAAGCAGTAATTGAAGGAGGGCGTTTAATGAAAAACGTATATGAAACTGAAAGACTTATATTGAAGATACTAGACAAGACCTATGCAGAATTGGTTATAGATTATTATTTAAGAAATAAATCCTTTTTAGAAGAGTGGGAAGCCGTGAAAAGTGAAGATTTTTATACAAAGGAATATCAGGAAGAACAATTAGATCAGGAATCAGTTAATATTATAAATAAAAGAGCATTAAGGTTGTGGATTTTCAAAAAGGAAGATGATAATAAAATAATTGGTTCTGTTGCTTTTAACAATATTATATGGGGAGCGTTTTTATCATGCCATCTCGGTTATAAATTAGATAAAGATGAAGTAAATAAAGGATATATGACAGAGGCAATTAAAAAGGGAAGTGAAATTATATTTAACGAATATGGTTTGCATAGAATCGAAGCAAATATAATGCCTAAAAATAAACCTTCTTTAAAGGTAGTTGAAAAATTAGGATTTTATAACGAGGGATTAGCATATAAATATTTAAAAATAAATGGCAAGTGGGAAGACCATATACATATGGTTTTATTAAACGATAAGATCTGATAAAGGTTATTCATATTTTTAATTCTGCCAAGGGAAAATCAATTTTTTAATGGTCTTCTCAGAATCGGTCAACGGATTTATAATGAAAGTATATTAACCGATACGGTCAATGGAGGCTGTTATGAATATTAAATTTTTTAATCTTCCAATAGATAAACAGCAAAAGATAGTAAATGCTGCATATAAGGTTTTTTCACAAAATAGTTATAAAAAGGCTTCAATGTCTGAAATTGCAGATGAGGGTGGTATATCAAAGGCGTTGTTGTTCCACTATTTTACGAATAAAAAAGAATTATATATGTATTTATGGAATCACTCTATAGAAATAACAAGGAAAACCACTTCAAAATATTATGTATTAGATACGGATGATTTTTTTGAAATGTTATACAGGGCACTGTCTGCAAAGTGCTCTCTTATGAAAAAATATCCTCACATTTATGCGTTTTCTCTTAATGCATATTATGAACAGTTGCCGGATATTGCGGAATCTGTGCAGAAAAGCTATGCAGATGCAAGTATAGATAGTGAAATGAAAGTATTTCAAAAAATAGACACTTCTGTTTTCCGTTCAGATATAGACTTAAAATTGATGTATAAAGAGATAATGTATGCTGTTGATGGATATATGTTTAATAAATATCGTTCTCAAAATATAGTTGTTGATGAAATTGAAAAGGAAATGAAAGTCTTAATAGAATTTTGGAGAAAAATATATACGCATAAGGAGTTTGAAAAATGATGGAGCATAAACAAATCTCATCAGAAAATGGTATCGTTCATTACTGGATTCATAGATCTAAAAGGGAAGATGCAAAATGTATTGTGTTTACACACGGTGTAACTGCTGATCATACAATGTTTGAAAAGCAAGTTGAATTTTTTGAGGGAAAATACACCTTAATATTATGGGATGTACCAATGCATGGTTTATCAAGACCATATAGGAATTTCTCTTATTATAATACAGCTGTTGAATTGCATAGAATTCTCAAAGAAGAAAATATGAAAAAAGTAATTTTGGTAGGTATGTCTATGGGGGGCTATCCAAGTCAGCATTTTGCAGATTTATATCCAAATATGGTAGATGGATTTATTGCTCTTGACACAACACCATTAGGACTTGAGTATTACTCTAAGTCAGATTTATGGTGGCTCAAGCAGGTTGCTCCTATAGCAAAATGCTTTACTGATAAGTTTTTGCGTAAAAGTATGGCAAAATCAATCTCAAATACACAGTATTCCTATCAAAAGATGATGGATATTTTAAAGCCCCTTTCAAAAAATGATATTATTGATCAGATGAGAATTGCATATGAGTATTTCCCTAAAGAGAATAAGAATGTTAACTTTCAGTTTCCAGTCCTTATTTTGGTGGGAGAAAATGATTCTACAGGAAAGGTAAAGGTGTATTGTCAGAACTGGTCACAAAAAACTGGATATCCGATACATTTCATAAAAGATGCAAAGCATTTTTCAAATGGGGATAACCCTAAACAAGTTAATTTTGAAATCACAAGATTTATTGATGAAAGGCTAGGCTGATTGATATGGTAATAAAAGAATATGGAAAGGAAAATAAAGAAACCATAATGCTACTTCATGGTGGTGGATTATCATGGTGGAATTATAAATATGAAATTGAATTATTGAAAGATGATTTTCACATTATTATCCCAATATTAGACGGACATTCTGGAAGTGATGAAGACTTTATATCTATTGAAGAAAATGCAAGACGAATTATAAACTTTATTGATGAGCATTGTAATGGCCATATTTTGATGATAGGTGGACTTTCTTTAGGTGCTCAAATACTTCTGGAAATATTATCTCAGAAAAGTGATATTTGCGACTATGCTATTATTGAAAGTGCTTTAGTAAAGCCGATGAAACTTACAAATAAAATGATAGAATTTTCTTTTTCTATGTGTTATGGACTAATTTCAAAAAAATGGTTTTCGAAATTGCAATTCAAATCTTTAAAAATTAGAGAGGATTTGTTTAACGAATACTATCAAGATAGCTGTAATATTAAGAAGGAGAGTCTAATTGCTTTTATGAAAGCCAATTCTAAGTATGAGATTAAAAGTACCCTTAAAAATACTTCTGCGAAAGCACTAATCTTGGTTGGAGGAAAAGAAAGAGAAATAATGAAAGCTTCCGCAAGAAAAATTCAAGGGATAATTGTAGGAAGCAAGTTAGAAGTTTTAGATAATTATTATCACGGCGAACTTAGTATTAATCATCCAGAACAGTATGTAGAAATGATGAAAGAATTTGTTTCAACTATTCATTAATTAACTTATACAGTAATTAATTATTACTGTATAAATTAATTATTTCACATGCTCTCTTTTTAATTTCATCTATAGCTTCAACAGGATGGATTATTTCAATATCTTTTCCATATCCAAAGGCAAATTCTATTCCTTGAAGGATAGAATCGAATTTTATATCAATATAGACGTCATCCTTTTTAATTACAGTATTGCTAATATTAATAAATGGCCTTGTTTTAATATGGTTTATAATAGAAGGAGTAACTTTAAAAGTAAACGTATGACTTGGAATGGAAGCTTTAAAATTACTAGTGCTAGATTTCCAATATTCTTCTAAGTTAAAGTCACCAGGTCTATTAAACAATGTATCTGTCATAGAAGCAGATTCAATATTACTAACTTTATAAGTTTTAATAATATCATTATCTTTAGCTATTAAATACCAAATCCCTCTTTTACATGCTAATCCAAGTGGATGTAAAGTTATTTCTTTCATTTCATTTATTTTTCTATAGATAATATTTAAAATAGTATTATTCCAAATACTGTCTTGTAAAATAGAAAGTATATCTTTATCTATTTTCACTGGGTTTTCACCCCAAGTATGCATATCTACATAAATATAATTTTGTATCTTGTTAATTTCATTTATTTCATTAATGGATGAATCACCCAATAATTTTAACATAGTGCTATCTTTTACTTTTTCAATTCCTAAATCCTCTAATATTTTATCTCCTGTAGGTATAAATAATGAATATAATTCATTTTTATTAAGCCCACTTAGTGAGGTTTTGTAGTCACCCAATAGTTTTATTCCTCCATTAGAGCCTCTATCCGTAAATATAGGTATTCCCAAACTACTTAATGCTTCAATATCTCTATAAATGGTTCTAACTGATACTTCAAATCTTTTAGCTAAATCACTTGCTGTTAACTGTTTATATATTTGTAATAACATAATTATTGAAATTAATCTATCTGCTTTCATATTAATCCTTTCTAAAATGACATAGGATGTCAGTTATTATTTATTATAATTATTGTATCAAAGATAAATAATAATTAGTGCATTAAAGATGCAAAAAAATAAAAATATTATAGAGAGGAGTCAATAATATGAAAGGTAAAATAATATTAAATTTAGCAATTAGCTTAGATGGATATATAGCAGATGAAAATGGAGGGTATGAGTGGATAGTTGGAGATGGCAATTCTACTCTGAATACAGAAGAGAAAAATGAATTTGATAAGTTTCTAGAAGAAATTGATGTTGTAGTCATGGGAAGAAATTGTTATGATCAAGGCTTTCATAAGGATTTTAAAGAAAAAGACGTATATATAGCAACTTCACAAGAGATGGAGAATTATGATAATTACAATTTTATAAGTGGGGATATATGCAAGACCATAAGTGAATTAAGGAACAAAGGGAAAAATATATTTTTATTTGGAGGAGGTATTATGATTGATAGTTTTATAAAGAATGATATTATTGATGAGTATATTATAGGAATAATACCTACTATTCTAGGGAAAGGAAGGAAATTATTTTTAGAAGATAATCCTAAAATAGATTTAAGTCTTAAGTCTTATATAGTTGAAGATGGAATAGTAATAATGAAATATTCAAAGAGAATTAATGAGGATTAAGGCTAAAGATCTAGATAAAATATTATTTTAATAGTTCTCTATATTTAAGAATAATATTGAAGATAAAGCATTAAAAAAGGACCGATAAATTATTGGTCCTTTAGTCTGTTATTTATTAAAATTGGATTTCTAATCGCATCTATAAATTGGAAGTTATCTTTTAAAAATACTCTTTTCGTGCTTTTAATATTTCAATACAATTATTAATTGCTTTTTCTATGTTCATATTCCAAAACTCCAAAAGGAGTTTTCACAATAAATTATGCATTATGCATTATACATTATTACCTTAAGTATATGAGGAGATAGATATTATATTCTGGCGACTTGGAGCTTGCGAGGTCGCAAAGAATATAATATCTATCTCCTTTTTTGTTCTATAAAATAAATATTAAAATAAACTAATAATAAGAAATTAAAGAAGGGTATGCGTGGAAATATGGGGGACAAGTTTAATTTTTTATTATTAGAATTTAAAGATATTTACTATATTTTAAGTAAAATATGGGAAGAAGAAGATTTGAAAGTAGTAAGTTCAAAGATAATCAAATTAATTAAAGAAATAATTATTACTGCTCACTTAAATAATAAAATATTTTATAATACAGAGAATTCATTAGAAGAAAATATAGAGGTATTATCTGATAGAAAAATACTTCCCTATGATTTAATGAGATATATTACAAATTATTTAGAGGAAGTACACTATATTAAAAAAATATTAAATAATAAAATTAGAGATGAAAAGAAGTTGGACTATGAAGATCTTTTAAAAAATGAAGATTTTATATATGAAGTTTGTGTATGGTTAGCTATAAAATGTGGAGAGGAAGATTATTCATTATTTATAAATAAGTTAAGTGATTTTGAAAAAAGATTATTCAATAAATATATTGATTATAGTTTTGATGATGAAGCTGATGAGGATGAAAATGGTTTGTTGAATTCTTTTGGAATAAATGATTTGGAAGATTACAATGATGAGTATTTAGAAAAGGAAGAAATATCAGCTGAAGAAAATTTGCTCTCTGGAGAACTTTATTACTTAGGAAAAAATGTAGAGAAAGATTATTATAAGGCAAAATCATATTTTGAGAAAGCAGCTAAAGAAGGAAATGAACATGCTGCAAGCTACTTGGGATTATTTTTTGAAAAGGGATATGGTGGGGAAAAAGATATCGATAAGTCACTATATTGGTACAAGAAGGCTGCTTTAAAGGGTAATATATTTGCGCAATATTCTTTAGGATTTATTTATTATGAAGGAGAATTAGTTGAGAAAAATTTAGACTGCGCTTTTAAATGGTATAAGGAAGCTGCTGAAAAAGGATTTGCACCTGCTCAATATGCTTTGTCTTATTTATATAAAAATGGAGAAGGTTGTGAGCAGAATAATTTTAAAGCATATTATTGGCTCGAAGAATCAGCAGATAATGATTTTGAAGATGCATATTATATTTTAGGTCAATCTTACTTAGAAGGAAATAACATAGATACAGATTATAAAAAGGCCTTTCATTATTTATCCAAGGGGTTAAGTAAAAATGATAAACATTGCTTAGAAAGTCTTGGTGATATGTATTATTGGGGTCTATATGTAGAAGAAGATAAGGAGAAAGCCTTTTCTCTTTATGATAAAAGTATAGAGGAAGGAAATGCAAGTCTTTACTATAAGATTGGAAAGTTACATGAAGAAAATGAAAACTTTGAAGAAGCACTGTTAAATTATTATAAAGGACATGGAAATGGAGATGTTAAGTGCACACAAAGACTTGGAGTTATGTACTTAGACGGAAAAGGTGTTAATTCAGATAAAGTTAAGGGATTTGAATATATTAAAACTGCAGCTGAATCTGGAGATTCACATAGTTTATATATAATGGGACTATTATTTTTAAATGAAAATAGGGAAAAAGCTCAAGAATATTTAATTGAAGCATATAGAAAAGGCTCGTATCATGCTGCTGGAGTCTTGGCTGGAGAAGGAATAAAGGATTATTTAAATAACAAGGAAATAAAAGAGGTAGATATTTTAGGATATATAAATAAAGCTATTGAAAATGGATTACCCATTGGAACATATTATTATGGGTTGCTAAATTATTATGGAATATCGTTAGATAAGAATAATGAAATGGCTTTTATTAACTTTTTGGATGCAGCAGAAAGAGGGTGTGACGAAGCTATAGTGCTTATAGCTAATTGGTATAAGCATGGAATATTTCTAGCTCAAGATATTAATGAAGCCATAGCTTGGTACGAAAAAGCAGCAGAAGGAATAAATATTAAGGCGATTTCATCACTTATTGAAATATATGAAAAAGGTATTGGGGGAAAAGAAAATCATCTAAAAGCCTTTGAGGGAGCATTAGTTTTAAGAAATATAGATATAGTTCAAGGTGATATAAAATTAGCATATTACTATTATAAAGGTATTGGAGTAGAAGTTTCTGTAGATATGGCTAATAAATACATTGATGAATTACTTACCTTAGATCAAGGAAAAGCATACAATTTCTTGGGTGAGTTATGTGAGGAAGGCTTATTATATGAAGAGGATAAAGCTATAGAATATTATTTGAAGGCAATTTCTTTTGGTGAACCAGAAGGATATTCAAATCTAGAGTATTATCTATATAAAAAAGGAAGAAGTATAAGTGAATATTCACTAACTGATGTTGAGATATCAGCGAGAAATGGGAAAAGAATGTATGTGCTAGGTATGAGCAAGATAAGAGAAGGAAGAAAGGATACTAATATAACACTAATAAATGAAGGCATTAGACTTTTAAAGGAAAGTCTTTATAGTGGAATCTATGAAAGTATAGATGATTTGGTAAGATTCTATGAAGAGGATAAAACTATAGAAGGACTAATAAATTCATATAAGTATAAAGAAAAGAAATTATTTTATAATATATAGCTTTAAGTCTTAGGATTTAATAAATTTAGGTATTGCAAAAATTTAAAAGTATTTAGCAATACCTATTATTTTATATTATTTAATTAAAAAAGAGATTATAAATTCAATAAATATCATAAAGTAATACCATAAATGCACTATTATAGTAAAAATATAGAAAAATCAAAATAATATTTCAAATTTTAAAAATATTATTGAAATAAAAAGGAATATATGTATAATTAATATAAGGTTGTAAATATTATAAAAAAATGGAAATGTTAGGGAGAGTAATTATGGTAAATAATATGGAACTAATAATCTTTGAAATAATAAGCCAAGGTGGAACTGCGAAGGGGCTAGCTTATGAGGCACTTCAAGCAGCTGAAAATGAAGATTTTCAAAAAGCTGAAGAATTATTAAAAGAAGCTGATGATTGTTTAAAGGAAGCACATAAAATACAAACAAGTATAATTCAGGCTGAAGCAAGAGGAGAAAAAACAGAAGTATCAGTTTTATTTGTACATGCTCAAGATCACTTAATGACTGCAATAGAAGCAAAAACATTAATTGAACATATAATTAAACTTCATAAGAAGTTAGCAGAAAGATAATAAATTTTACAAAAGGAGGTATTAGGGTTTATGAAAAAAGTTTCTCAAGTAAGTGAGTTACGAGCAAAAAGGACAGACTATGATATACCAACCTTTGGATTTAAAAGTGCTTTATTAATTTTGATTGGAGCAATAACTGGAACTATTATTTTGCCTATAGTTCTAAGTTTGTTTGGAGTTAGTCAAAATCTAGGAATTTTAATTGGTAATACTGTTATAACTAGCTTTACGATTTCCTATTCTAGATTTTTTATTGAAAGTAAAAAAGGCTTTTGTAAAGGATTTTGGATAAGTTATTTATTATTTTCTCTAGCACTTGGATTTATATCTTATTTTTGGAGATATATAGGATTGTATATATAATTAATTAATATTTAATAAAAATTATTTTAAATGGAGGGATTTATTTATGAAGGTATTATTTGTTTGTTCTCAAGGAATGTCTAGTGCTATTGCTGTAAACGCTTTGAAAAAGGAAGCTGAAAAGCAAGGAGTTGCAATGGAGGTTAAGGCAGTAAGTACACAAGAATTTGAAGAAGAAGTTAAGGAAGGATACGATGTAGCAATGGTAGCACCACAAGTTAGACATCGTTTTGATTATTTGAAAGAGTATGCAGATGCAGCTAAGGTTCCATGTGAATTAATTCAACCACAGGCTTATAGTCCATTAGGAGGACCAAAGTTATTTAAACAAGTTATGGAACTTGCACAAAGCAAATAAGCTTATGTAAGTTTTGATATAGTTATTATTTATTTATTTATTAATGTTATAAAGGGGGAAAAGATTTATGAACAATTTTGCTGATTTCTTAGATAAGAAATTATCAACGCCTATGGCGAAACTCGCAGAGCAACGTCATTTACGTGCTGTGCGTGACGGTATTATTGCTACATTACCATTAATTATTGTCGGTTCACTATTTATAATAATAGGTATCCCACCACTACCAGCAGAATGGGGAATAACTCAGTTTTTAAAAGCTAATAATGGTGTTATAATGTTACCTTATCGTATGACTATGTTCATTATGACTTTATATGCAACATGGGGAATAGGCTATAGCCTTGCTAGATCTTATAAGTTAGATGGAGTTACTGGTGGAGTTTTATCTGCTATGGCATTCTTACTAACTATAGTTCCAGTTAGTGTTCCAGATGTTGGTTGGATGATGCCTATGGCTAACCTTGGCGGAGGCGGAATGTTCGTTGGTATTATAGTTTCTATATTTGCTGTTGAAGTTTTAAGATTTACTACAGTTAAGAATTTTAGAATTAGAATGCCAGAACAAGTACCAGCTTCTGTTGCAAGATCTTTTGAAGCACTTACACCTACAGCAATTGTTGTATTTATTATAGGAAGTATTACCTATTATGCTAAATTTGACTGGCATGCAGCTGTTGGTAAGTTAGTTACTCCTTTATTATCAGCAACTGATACATTACCAAGCACATGGATATTAGTAATTTTAGTAACTTTCTTCTGGTCATTTGGTATTCATGGAGTATCAATTGTTGGATCAGTGGCAAGACCATTATGGTTACAATTATTAGACCAAAATACAGTGGCAGCTGCTGCTGGAGAACCATTAACAGCTATAGCAGCAGAACCATTCTTCCAATGGTTTATTTGGATTGGAGGTTCAGGATGTACAATAGGTTTAGTTATAGCTCTGACATTATTTGCAAAATCTACTTATGGTAAGCAATTAGGAAGAACTGCTCTAGCGCCAGGAATATTTAATATTAATGAGCCAATTATATTTGGAGCTCCAATCGTATTAAATCCTACATTAATTATTCCATTTATAATTACTCCATTAGTAACAGCAACTTTAGCTTGGTTTGCTACTAGTTTAGGGCTAGTTTCAAGAGTTGTAGTAACAGCACCTTGGACATTGCCAGGACCTATAGGAGCATTTATGGCTACTGGTGGAGACTGGAGAGCATCAGTATTAAATATAATTTGTATTTTAATATCAGTAGTAATTTACTATCCATTTATGAAGGTTTATGACAAGAAATTATTAGTAGAAGAAAAAGGTGAAGCTTTAGAAGAACGTTTAGTTGGGAGTAAAAACTAGAAATATATAATGTAAGATAAAGATTATCGAGCTGTCGCACAATGTAAAATGAATAATGAAAAATGTAAAATTAAAGAATAAACTCCCTTAGGAGTTTCTAAAATATATATGTTTTTAGTAATTCCTTTGGAATTACTTGAATAATTCTACATTTTACATTCTACATTTTTAATTTAGGAGCTGCTGCGACAGCTCCATAAATTAACTTAGAAATTCTATAAGGAGTTTCTAAGTTAATTTTTTACTCTTTATTTTATATTTGAGATAACTATTTTATTTTAAAATATGAGGTGAAATTAATGGGAAAACTAGGAATATCAATTTATCCGGAAAAAACAACGGAAGAATTAGTTTTTAGCTACATAGATGTAGCTAGTCAATATGGATTTAGTAGAATTTTTTCATGTTTACTTTCTATGAATGATACAAGAGAAAATATAAAAAATAAATTTAAGAATATTAATGAATATGCTAAAAATAAAGGCTTTGAAACTATAGTAGATGTAAGTCCTAGGGTATTTGATGAATTAGGAATAAGTTATAAGGATTTAAGCTTTTTTAAGGAAATAGGTGCAGATGGATTGAGACTAGATATGGGATTTACAGGCTCTGAGGAATCCTTAATGACTTATAATGATGAGAATCTTAAAATTGAAATTAATATGAGTAATAATACTAATTATATAGATACAATAATAGATTATATTCCAAATAAAGATAATCTAATAGCATGTCATAATTTCTATCCACATAGATATAGTGGCTTGAATTTTGAGCATTTTATGAAGTGTACTGAAAGATTTAATAAATATGGGCTTAGAACAGCGGCATTTATTACTAGTCAAAGTGAAGATACCTTTGGACCTTGGCCAGTAACTGATGGATTGCCAACTTTAGAGCTTCATAGAAATTTACCGATTGAAGTACAAGCTAAGCATTTAATAGCATTAGGAAATATAAATGATATTATTATTTCTAATTGTTATCCAAGTGAGGATGAAATGAAGAAATTAGGTACTATGAGAAAAGACATGGTTACCTTTGATTTACAACTTGTAGATGGAGTTCCGGAAATAGAACAAAAAATATTATTTGAAGAAAAGCATTTTAATAGAGGAGATTTCTCAGATAATTTAATTAGATCTACTCAAAGTAGAGTTAAATTTAAGAGACATGATTTTAAATTATTTAATGCTCCTGAAATAATAAAAAAAGGAGATGTAATTATTGAAAGTAGTGAGTATGGACACTATGCTGGAGAATTACAAATAGCTTTAAATGATATGAAGAATAGCGGAAAGTCAAATGTAGTAGGTCATATTAAGGAAGAAGAAATTTTTCTTTTAGACTATATCAGACCATGGCAAAAGTTCAATTTTAATTTGATTAAGTAAGGAGGAGCCCTATGTATTTTTTGGGAGTTGATGGTGGAGGAACTAAAACTTCTTTTACATTAATAGATTATAATGGAAAAGTAAAAAGTGAAGTAATTAAAGGACCGTCACATCCTACTCAAATAGGATTTGAAAATTTGGAAAAGCTTCTTAAAGAAGGACTAGAAGATACTATAAAGAATAATAATATTTCTAGAAATCATATAGAGAGAGCTTGTTTAGGACTTGCTGGATATGGAATTGTAAAAGAAATTGCAGAAAAAATAGCAGAAGTAGTAGAGCGTGTGTTTGAGGGAATTGATTACGATTTAAATAGTGATGTAAGAGTTGCAATAGCAGGTGCCTTAGCAGGAGAAGATGGCATTAATATCGTAGCTGGAACTGGTTCAATAGCATTGGCGTTGAAAAGTGATGAACTTATAAGATGCGGAGGCTGGGGATATACAGTGGGAGACGAAGCTTCAGCTTATTGGATAGGAAAAAAGGCTATAGCATTATTTAGTAAGGAAAGTGATGGACGGGTAGAAAAAGGTCCATTATATGAGATAATAAAAACTAGTTTAGGTTTAAATAGAGATGCTGAAATAATTTCTTATATAAATAATGAAATAAAAGGGGATAGAAGTGAAATTGCAAAGCTTGCAATACTATGTTCAGAAGCAGCTAGAATTGGAGACAAAGGAGCAATAGTTATATTTAATCAGGCAGCTTTTGAAATTGCTGAAATGATTAAAACTCTTTTAAAAAATTATGATAATAATCATGTTAAGGTTTCTTACACAGGTGGGGTTTTCAAAAGTGGGTATTTAATTTTAGAGCCACTAAAAAATATGCTGGAGGGATTGAATGTAGAACTAATAGAACCTGTATTATCTCCTGATCTTGGAGCATGCCTTCTTGCATATATATCTTCAGGTAATAAGATAACTAATACTTTTATAAAAAATCTATCCTTAAGTGAAAATTAGAGTAAAGAAATATTAGCTATTAAGCAATATATAAAGAAAAAGCATATTATTGTTACTATAATGGTATGCTTTTTTTTATTAAAGCATGGTTCTATAAATATATATTTATATATTAAGAATAGTGTATAGTATAAAATGTTGACATTGTATACTCATTATTATATTATAGACAAATACAGTCTGTAATATAGCGCAAGGGAGAAGAGAGATGAAATATACTAAAGCTACTAATTATGCATTACACATATTAACATATATGATTAAATACAATGAAAAAAACAACTTGAGTTTATATCCTCTAGCTAAGCATTTTAATATTTCTCCAAGTTATCTATCAAAAATATTAACTAAGTTAGTTAAAGCTAATATAATTCGATCAACTCCTGGAGTAAATGGAGGTTATATATTATATAAAAAGAAAGAAGATATCACAGTTCTAGATGTAATAGAGGCAATAGAAGGAGATAGTAAAATGTTTACTTGCGAAATGGATGAAAAAAGTGAATGTAAAATTCAGAAGACTATGTCTGAAGCAGAGCAAATAATGACTAATTATCTTAGAAATAAAAAAATACTTGAAATAATTTAAAATTATATAAATTTAAGTGTATTTATATACAACAATTATAGATAATTACAGTCTGCAATTGTTGTGTAAATAATTGAAGCAAAGGGTTATATAATTATTTTTAAAGGTGAAAATATATTTAAAAAGGAGAATGAAAATGATTGAGTTTTGGGAAAAAAGTTTTATAGAAAAACAAACTATGTGGGGATTTAAACCATCAGAATCTGCTATTATTGCTAAAAATTATTTTATTAAGAATAATATAAAAGATATATTAATACCAGGCATTGGTTATGGAAGAAATGCAAAGGTATTTACTAATAGTGGAATAAATGTTACTGGTATTGAAATTTCACAAACAGCAATTGATTTAGCAAGAAAGAGTGGTATTAATTTAAAGATTTATCATGGGTCAGTTTCAGATATGCCTTTCGAAACAAAGCTTTATGATGGTATATTTAGCCATGCTCTTATTCATTTATTAAATGAAACTGATAGAAAAAAATTTATCAGTGACTGTTACAATCAATTAAAGCCTGGTGGATATATGATTTTCACAACAGTTTCTAACAAGTCTCCAATGTTCGGAAAAGGTAAAAAAATAGATGAAAATTGCTATGAAACAATGAAAGATTTAAGAATATTCTTCTATAATTCAGAAGCAATACAAAAAGATTTTGCTAATTATGGATATATAGAATTTTCAGAGGTTAATGAAATAGATGAAGACAATAAAAAGAAACCACCTATGAATTTCTTGATGATAAAGTGCAAGAAAGAAATCTAAATCAGTTCATGGAAAGAATTGAACAAATATAATAAAGTACAAATACAAGCAATAGTAGAATTTCAGGATAGGTTTTTCAAATATACAATAATAACTTATTAGATATTAAAACTAACATTAAAATTGAAAATGAGAAGAGTAAATATTGTTATTATTTGGAGACTGCGAGGTCGCAATGACATTTATAGTTAAAAGTAATTAATAATGCCAAGATATATTTATAAATCTTAAGAATGAGGAGTTATTTCCTTTAGTATTAAGAAAGAGTGTAAATAATATGTTGTGTCGACTTGGAGCGAAGCCGACGTAGCAATTTCAAAAAGTGAAACTTGAATAATAATGATACGATTATATTCATAACTCCGAAGCATTGAGGAGTTATTACCTTCAGCTTGGGGAGTATAAATAACATATCGCAGCGACTTGGAGCTTGCGACTGAAAGGGTAATTCTTATATAAGTTAAAAAAGCTTATACAGTAACAACTAAAATAGTTCTATAACTCCGAAGCATTGAGGAGTTATTTCCTTCAGTTTTAAAAGGAAAGAGGATAAACTATATGTTGTGTCGACTTGGAGCTTGCGACGGAGAAAGCAACATATAGTTTATCCTCTGACTACTCCATGAAGTCGTAGTCTACTGTAATTACACAGTTATATTGAGGATGCTCAGAATGTATGGCATCTTTAATATCACTAATCATTTTTTCCTTTTCTCTTCTATTTCCTGATAATGAAGGTGAAACTACTATATCGAATATAAGATTTTTACTATTACCTTCACCAACTATTCTGAAATCATGCATTGATTTAATCGAAGGATATTCTTTAAGGACTTTTTCAACATATACCCAAGCTTCCTTAATCTCAGCTGTGAGAACACAGATAGGATCCATGTGTATTACTAAATGTATATTTAATTCTTTTGATACTTCTCTTTCGGCAGTATCTATTACATCATGAATTTCCATGATATGTCTATCAGCTGGTATTTCTGCATGTAGTGAAGCTATAATTCTTCCAGGACCATAGTTATGGATTATAAGGTCATGAACACCAGAAATAATAGGATAAGACAATACTTTTTCATATATAGCATTTACAAGTTCTGGGTCTGGAGCTTCTCCAAGTAATGGATTCAATGTTTCCTTTACTAAACTAAAACCAGCATATAAAATTGCTAATGCTACGAATACACCTATATATCCATCAATAGGTAAGGTCGTGAATCTTGCTATTAAGAAAGAAAGCACAACAGTACTTGAAGTAAATACATCACCTAATGCATCTGCAGCTGAAGCTTTTAAAGCAGATGAATTAATTGTATTACCTACAAATTTATTAAATGAAGATAGCCAAATTTTAAAACCTATAGAAACTAATAAAAGTATAAAAGGTATAAATTCAAAAGTTACTACTGTAGGATTAATAATTCTCTCAATAGAAGATTTTATAAATTGAACACCAACAAGCATTACTAAAAACGCAACTATAAGTGCGGATAAATATTCTATTCTTCCATGACCAAATGGATGCTCAGCATCAGCAGGTTTACTAGCCAATTTAAATCCTATTATTGTTATGATAGAAGAAGCAGCATCTGATAAATTATTAAATGCATCAGCTGAAATCGCTATAGATCCAACCAGCATACCAACAAAAAATTTAATTAAGAATAAAGTGAAATTAATTATTATTCCTACTATACCACCTAAAGTTCCATAAGCATTACGAACTCTGGGATTTTTAATATCTTTATTATTTTTAATGAATCTATTAACTAAAAACTTTGAAAGCATTAAATCACTCCTATCTATAGAAAGTTTATATATAAATTATAAGAAATATTCTAATTTTATTAAATTATAAAAAAGGGTATATTAATATATGTAATTATTATTTATATAAATTGATTAAAATAATTATCAATCTATTAAAATATTTATAAATTTATTATATACCAAAGTTTAGTAATTTCAATTATAATAAAATTTAACACGTCAAAGACTTCTATAATTCCAAATAAAATGAGAAATTATTTTCGTTAGTGTGGAAAGAAAAAAATATAATGTTAGTGTTACTTGGAGCTTGCGACGAAACAGTTAGCATTATATTTTTTTTATTTATTCATATGATATAATAAAAATAAAATACTATAGGAGGATACAAATGGAAAAAGAATTAGCGTTAGATTTAATTGACTTTTTATATAAAAGTCCTACAGCATTTCATTCAGTAAAGACAATTAAAGAAAGACTAGACCTTAATGGATTTAATGAAATAAAAGAATGCGATAAATGGAATTTACAAAAGGATGGTAAGTACTATGTTATTAAGAATGATTCAGCACTTATCGCCTTTATAGTTGGAAATGGAGATGTTGAAGAAGATGGCTTTAAATTAATTGGAGCACATACTGATTCGCCAGGATTTAGAATTAAAGCTAATCCAGAAATGGTTTCAGAAGGAAAGTACTTAAAATTAAACACTGAAGTTTATGGAGGTCCTATTCTTTATACTTGGTTTGATAGACCTCTAGGAATTGCTGGTAAGGTTGCATTAAAAGGAAGTTCACCTTTAAAGCCAGAGGTTAAACTTGTAAATATTAATAGACCAATATTAATAATACCGAGCCTTGCCATTCATATGAATAGAAACGTAAATGAAGGATATAATATAAATAGACAAAAGGACACATTACCTTTAGTAAGTCTTATAAATGATAAATTTGAAAAGGATGGTTACCTAGTAAAAGTTTTAGCACAAGAGTTAAATGTAGATTCTAGTGATATATTAGGTTTTGATTTAGGACTTTATGAAATTGAAAAGGGAGCTATCATAGGATTAAACGAAGAGTTTATTTCAGCAGGAAGATTAGATGATATGTGGATGGTTTATACAGGAATTCAAGCATTAATCCAAAGTAAAGCAAATAAATCAACTAAGGTTATGGTTTGCATAGATAATGAAGAAATAGGAAGTCTTACTGCGCAAGGAGCAAATTCAGCTTTATTATTAAATATACTAGAAAGAATAACTTTAGCTTTAGGAAAGGATAGAGAAGGACTTCATAGAGCATTAGCAAATTCATTAATGATATCTGCAGACTTAGCTCATGCTGTTCATCCAAATCTTGAAGAAAAACATGATCCAACTAATAGACCTGTATTAGGAAATGGACCAGTATTAAAGACAGCAGCATCTGGAAGCTATAGTACAGATAGTTATAATGCAGCTATATTTGAAGGTCTTTGCCATTCAGCAAAGGTGCCATATCAAAAGTTCTTTAATAGATCAGATGTAAGAGGTGGAACTACTATAGGACCTATTACAACATCATTATTAACTATTCCTGTAATGGATATGGGCGCACCATTGCTTTCAATGCATTCTATTAGAGAGCTAGCATCTGTTAAGGATAATGAATATACCATTAAATTATTTACTGAATTCTATAGTATATAAAGTGAAATAGAATTTCATAATTATATAGTATCTAAAAAATTTATTATTTGAAGAAGCTTAGGAAAATCAATACTAAGCTTCTTTATTTTTTTTTGTATTATTTATTTTGTATATGTTATTACATAAATTTAAATAAAAAATGAAATACTATTTAAAAATCACAGTTTTACTGTTGAAATGATATTTCAACTATGATACTATAATAATGTAATAAATTGATTAATGAGCTAATTTACTTGGAGGAATTTATATGAAAAAAATAGATTTAGAAAAATTAACGACAGAAAGTAGAAATCAAAATACTCTAGATATAGATCAGGTTTCAACTTTAGAAATGGTAAAGAAAATTAATAATGAAGATAAAAAGGTAGCGTTAGCAGTTGAAGAGGAATTACCAAAAATTGCAGAAGCTATAGATGGAATTGTAGAAAGAATGCATAAGGGTGGAAGACTAATTTACATCGGAGCTGGTACTTCAGGTAGATTAGGAGTATTAGATGCATCAGAATGTCCACCAACTTATGGAGTTTCAGAAGAACTAGTTAAAGGAATAATTGCTGGAGGAAAAGAAGCAATATTTAGAGCTAAAGAAGGAGCAGAAGATTCAAAAGAATTAGCTGTAGAAGACTTACAGAATATATCTTTAAATGAAAATGATACTGTAGTTGGATTAGCTGCATCAGGAAGAACACCATATGTAATTGGTGGATTAGATTATGCAAATGAAATAGGTGCATTAACTGTATCAGTAACTTGTAATGCAAATTCAGAAGTTGCAAAAGCAGCTAAAATTTCAATAGCACCTGTAGTTGGACCTGAAGTTGTAACTGGATCAACAAGATTAAAATCTGGTACAGCACAAAAATTAGTTTTAAATATGCTATCAACAGGAGCAATGATAAAACTAGGTAAGGTTTATGGAAACTTAATGGTTGATGTAAGAGCTACAAATGAAAAGCTAGTTGAAAGAGCAAAGAAAATTGTTATCGAAGCAACAGGAGCAGAAAGAGAAGAAGTTGAAAATACATTAAAAGCAACTGATTTTAATGTTAAACTTGCGATATTTATGATTCTTTCAAAGTTAAATAAAGATGAAGCAAAGAAAATTTTAGATGAAAATAAGGGTTATATTGCTAAAGCGTTAAATGCATAAACTGAGGACTAATATAACTTTAAATAAAATATACGAATATTAGTGAGTAAATTCTTAATAGAATAAAATAATGGGGTAGACTAGAAAAGGATAATATTTATAGAGAAATCTATAAATATATCCTTTTCTTTAAAATTAATATAAGATAAGGCGTTACTAAAATATAAAAGTGATTATATATTTAGGCGTTACTTAAAAATATGGAGTTATGTAAAGATTTACTTCATAATGTAGGTCCTCAGAAGAAAGGAAACATGTAGAGATGTATCCCAAAAAATTGAAGTATATTAATAATGTCTTTAATAAATAAAATTTAAGAGGTGATTATATGAGTTTTGGATTTTCCGTTTATTTTGGGTTAGATAATAGTAAAGAAGAAAATATAAAGTTACTACAGGATGCTCATAATCTTGGCTTCACTAGAATATTTACTTCATTACACATACCAGAGGCAAATTATGAAGTATTAAAAGTAGAAGTAAGGGAATTCTTTGAATTGGCTAAGCAATATAATATGGACATCATTAGTGATATATCTCCTAATACTTTTAAATTTTTAGATTTAGAAGATATGGATTTAAAAGGTTTAAGAGATATGGGAGTTAAGACGATAAGAATTGATTTTGGATATAGTGAAGAAAATATTGCTAAGATGAGTAAAAATCAGTATGGAATTAAGATTCAGTTAAATGCATCTACTATTACAGAAAATTTTTTTGAAAGACTAGATAAATATTCCCCAGACTATGAGAATATAGATGCTCTTCATAATTTTTATCCTAGAGTAGGAACAGGAATTTCTGAAGAATGCATGATTAAGAAAAATAGATTACTTAAGGAAAAAGGGATTAAGCCTTGTGCATTTGTTCAATCAAACAATAGAAAGAGAAGTCCACTTAAGGATGGACTACCTACCTTAGAAGATCATAGAAATAAGCAAGTAAGAGAGGCTGCTAAGCACTTAATAGCTTTAGGAAACACATCAATATTTATAGGGGATTCATTACCAAGTTTAAAAGAACTTGAAGATTTATCATCATTAAAGCTTGGTGTTATAGAATTGGATATAGAAGTAAAAACTCAAGACAAGACTATCCTTAGATTATTAAATGAAGTTTACTCATCAAGAACAGATGAAGCTAGGGATGCCATTAGAGCAAGTGAAAGTAGGCTTATATTAAGAGGCGATATTATTGAACCCTATAATACTGTTAATAAAAAATATGGAGATATAACAATAGATAACAAAGATTATTTAAGATATATGGGAGAACTTCAAATATTATTAATACATCAGGATAAGGATAATAGGACTAATGTCATAGGTTCTATTTTACAAAAAGACTTATATTTATTAGAATATATAGAGGGGGGCAAAAAGTTCCACTTTAATATAAAGAAATAAAAGCATAGTAGGGTGTATAAATGAACGTATTACATTATATTAAACAAAATTTTGAGAGTTTTACGGATAGAGAAAAATCAATTGCAGAATATTTATTAAGCAATAAGAAAAGTATTATTAGCATGTCTGCAAAAGAAATTGGAGATATTACAAATACATCAGCTCCAACTGTAGTTAGATTTTCCAAGAAGATAGGTTTTGATTCATTAAATGAAATGAAGTTACAGCTATCAATCAACTTACAAAGTGATGATAGTTCAGACTTTGAATATCTTCATAGTGATTTATCTACAAAAAATATAATAAGAGGAGTAAAAAGTTCAATAGATTCAATAATGAATCAGACTATTGGAATTTTAAAAGAAGAAGAATTAGAAAAAGCAATAGAGCTATTAAACAAAGCTAATAATGTGTATATTTTTAGCGTTGGTAATTCTAGTTTAGTTGCAATGGATTTTTATTACAAACTAAGCAGAATAAATAAAAGATGTGTTGCTCATAGTGATACTCATCTTCAAATGACATCCTCTGCCCTTATGGAAAAAGGTGATGTTGCCATTGCAATATCATATTCAGGAGAAACTAAAGAAGTTATAAAATGTGCAGAAAATGCTAAGCTAGATGGGGTTCCTGTTATCTCTATTACAAGAGCTAGCATAAGTAACACCTTAGCAGATATTTCTGATATAGTGCTTAGAGTTCCTTTTGTAGAAAAATCCTTAAGAGAAGGGGCAATGAGTTCAAGAATCTCACAATTAGCTGTTATTGATATGTTGTTCTTAGGAATGGCTAGAAACAATTTAAAGGGAATAGAAGAAAAACTAAGAGTCACTAGAAATGCAGTAGAAGATTTCAAAGTGAAGGGAAAAGATTACGGATACTGGAAATAATTACTGAAGATAAAGAGAAAGATAAAATATAAAAAAATGATAATGATATAAAGAGAAAAAGGATAAGATTGAGCTTAGCTGAATTTTATTCTTTTTCTTTTTTTAATTTATATAATCCTTAAAATTCCATATGATTAATATTTGATTTTTTGGCAAATAATAAATCTATCTAATGCAAAAAATACATTAATAATAAAAGATTTAGAAGAAAGGGGAATTATTTGTGAAGGATAAAGTGTTAAGAAACAGTAGAGAAACTGTACTTATGGAACTAAATGATGCCTTTAAGGGGATTCTTCATAATCATAAATATTTGAACAAGTTAGGGAAGCAGGGAGAAGAGGTTATACCTTCAGCAGAATGGCTTCTAGATAATATTTATTTAATTGAAAAGGAATTTAAGACAATAAAGCATAACTTACCTTATAGCTACTTTGAGAATTTACCCAATATAGAAATAGAGGGCTTTATTTATCCAAGGATTTATTGTTTAGCAAAGGAGTATATTGAATCAAATAATAATGTTGTAGATGAGGAGGAAAGTATAAGATTTCTTAATAATCAAAAAGAAGAGTATTCAATAGGAGAGTTATGGGCATTCCCATTAATGTTAAGGATAGCCTTAATTATTAATCTTGGAGTAATAGTAAATGATATGGTAGTGCTTCAAAAGCAAAGGCTTGGAGCAAAAAAGCTAGCTAACCTAGTGATAGATAGGTATGAAAAAGACGATATAGAAGGCTTATTAAATAAGCTTCAAGAGAAGTATCCTATGATTGATAAAGGTAAAGATAGTGAGGATGAAGCTAAAAATAATTATATGGGAGATTCAGATATCTTACATGATGGTTTATTTTCACCTGAATTTATAGATAAGTTCTTTACCATTTTAAGAGATAACTCTATAGATGATGAGAGAATATATAAATTTGCTTTAGAGAGATTAAAAGGGAAAGAAAATAGTAATTTTGAAAAGGAAATTATAAAGGAACATATTAAAGAAGGAAGTATAGCAACAGCTATAGGAACTAATATAAATTCCCTAAGAATAATGGATTCAATCAATTGGAAGAGGTTCTTTAATGAGACTTCAAATGCAGAAAAATTATTAATGCAAGATCCATCAGGTATTTATAACAATATGGATTTTGAAACAAAAGATTATTATAGACATAAGATTGAAGAAATATCTAGAAAGACTAATATAAATGAAATTGATTTAATAAAAACAGCATTAGAGCTTAGTAGCTTATACTTAGATAATGAAGATATTTTCAAAAAACATATTGGCTATTACATAGTTGATGATGGGGCAGAAGAACTTTTAAAAAGATTTGAAATACATAAAAATATAAATAAGAGTTTTTCAGAAGGCATATATATATCATCAATAATATTTGGAACTATTTTAGTGGATTTAGTAATTTTGCTATTAACATATCTTATTCCACTTACCTTTAGTATTGGGCAGTATATTTTTGCTTTTATATTAATGCTTATTCCATCTAGTGAGATAGTTATAGCGTTATTTAACTGGTTTGTAGCAAAAATTACAAAGGTCGGATTTATTCCAAAGATGGACTATTCTAATGGAGTGCCTAATACAGATAAAACCATAGTAGTTATTCCAGCAATTTTAAGTAATAGTAAAGATGTAGTAAATTTAATGAAGAAATTAGAAGTTTATTATCTAGGAAATAGAGATAAGAATATATTCTTTGCATTACTTGGAGACTTACAAGATAGTGAAAATGAAATAGAGGCAGAGGATAAAGCTATTAATGAAGAAGGAATAAGGCTTGCGAATGACTTAAATAATAAATATTCACAAGATGAAAATAGATTCTTCTTTTTAAATAGAAGAAGGTTATTTAATAACTCAGAAGGTATATACATGGGCTATGAACGAAAAAGAGGAAAGCTTATGGAATTTATGGCCTTAATTAAAGGGGAGAAGCATACAAGTTACAATATAATAAGTGGAGATATAACTAATATAATAGATTCAAAATATATAATTACTCTAGATAGTGATACTTTCTTACCAATTGGTAGTGCCAAGAAATTAATTTCAGCTATGAGCCATATATTAAATAAGCCTTATGTTAAAGATAACAAAGTATTAAGAGGCTATAGCATAATGCAACCAAAGGTAAGTGTTAATTTAGAAGATAAGCATAAAACTTATTTTTCAGAGATATTTGCGGGGGATGCAGGGGTAGATGCGTACTCTGTAGCAGCATCAGATACATATCAAGATTTATTTAGAGAAGGGATATTTACAGGCAAAGGGATAATTGAAATCAATAGTTTCTTTAATATTTTAAAGGATGAAATTAAAGAAAATAAAGTTCTATCACATGATTTGATTGAAGGATTATTAACAAGATGTGCATTAGTTACCGATATTGAGGTGGTAGATGGGTATCCATCAAGTTATATATCTAGTGCATTAAGATTACATAGATGGGTTAGAGGAGACTGGCAAGTTGTAAGTTTCTTATTTTCTAGGAGGCTATCACCAATATCAAAATGGAAGATATTCGATAATCTAAGAAGAAGTTTACTTGCCCCTAGTCTTTTAATTGGATTGATTTCAACATTAACAGTACTTAGTGGAGCGATGCAAATAGCAATATTATTATTCTTAGCAATAATAATACCATTAGTTTTCACAGTTACAGATTTTGTAGTTACACCAAAAAGAAAATTAATGGGAAGTTTCAAAAATTTAAAACAAATTATACTTATAATAAGCTTTATACCATATCAAGCTTATTTAATGTTAGATGCAGTAATTAGAACTTTATATAGATTAACTGTATCTAAGAAAAATCTACTTCAATGGAAATCAGCAGAGAAGGTAGAGGCTTCAGTTAAAAATACATATTCATGGTACTATAAGAAAATGTGGATTAGTGTAGTTATTTCAATAATTATTGTACTTCTTAGTTTTTTAAATTCCTTTGAAATAGTAGTAACTGCAATAGCAATTGCAATATTGTGGGCTATAGCACCATTTGTTGCTTGTAGAATATCAAAAGAAGAATTGATAATTAGAGAGAGATTAGAAATCGAAGATGAAGCTTTCATAAGAGAAATGTCTAGAAGGATTTGGGCATACTATGAAGACTTCGTTAATGAAGAAAATAATTATTTAGCTCCAGATAATTATCAAGAGAAGCCTTATAAGGGAGTAGCATATAGAACATCACCTACTAATATTGGAATGGGATTAATAAGTAATGTAGTTGCTTATGATTTAGGATATTTATCCATAGGAGAAGTAATTTATAGGCTTGAGTTAATATTAGATGGTATGAGGGGATTAGAAAAATATAAAGGGCATTACTTAAACTGGTATGATACAAAAACAAAGTTATCCCTATGGCCAAGATATGTATCCACAGTAGATAGTGGAAATTTATTAGGATACCTGTGGATAATTAAGGAAGAAATTCTTAGTTTTAGAAATAAACCAATAATTAGAGAAAAAGAAATCTCATCTTTAAAGGATACATATGAATTGATTAGAAAAGATGATAAAGATGAAGTTTATGATGGGCTTTTAGATGATATAGAAATAAAGGAATATAAAAATATATTAGTAGAAGAATTAAATAAAGTTAAATCTAAATTAGATAATTCTAAGAATGATTCAGAAGGTAAAGTGAAAGAGAATTATTGGTTAAAAAAGCTAGAAAAAGAATTAGAATATAAAATAGATTTTTATGAATTTATATTTGATGGTATAGAAAAAATACTAGTTGATCGTCTTAATGACTATAAAATTCCAACTTTGCTTCAAATAGTGGATATATTAGAAGATATTAAAGAAGCTTCTGGGGATGAATTTAAAGAAATCTTAGATAAGAAAATAATTAAGTTAAAAGAATTTGATGAGAGATTATTAGTATTAGCATCAGAAATAGATAGTATTATGGATGATATGAAGTTTGATTTTCTATATAGCAGAGATAGAGGACTATTTTCTATTGGGTTTAATGTAGAAGAAAAATCTTTAGGTAATTCTTATTATGATTTAATGGCTTCAGAAGCTAGAATAGCATCACTCTTAACAATAGCAAGAGGAGAAATTCCAAAAGATCACTGGTATAACTTAAATAGAAATATGAGTAGGCCTTTTGGATTTAAAACACTAGCTTCTTGGAGTGGAACTATGTTTGAATATTTCATGCCATTCCAACTTATGAAATCATTTGATAACACTATTTGGTCATTAACATATTCATCTGTTTTAAATGGGCAAATAGCATATGGACAGAAAAAGGATATACCATGGGGAATATCAGAATCAGCATATTATGTTTTTGATATAAACCAAAACTATCAATATAAAGCTTTTGGTGTACCTGGAATTGGATTAAAGAGAGGGCTTGAAGATGAAGTGGTAGTTTCTCCATATTCATCTATTATGACATTGCCATTAGATACAAAAGCTTCTTTATCTAATTTGAAGAAACTATATGATATAAATGCTTATGGAAGATATGGCTTTATTGAAGCAATAGATTATAGTGAAGGGAAAGATTCTCCTAAAGAAGTAAGATGTTATATGGTTCATCATTTGGGAATGTCTCTTTTAGCTTTAGATAATGTAATTAACAATAATATATTAAAAGAAAGATTTCATAGTATCCCAGAAATTAAAGCTGTAGAAATATTATTAAAAGAAAGAGTTCCAGAATATATAGTCTTTGATAGAGATGTAGATATTAATAATGCAAATAACAAGATTATAGAAAGAGAAGAATTTATTCCAAGAATATTTAAAGGAAGTAAAAGGGAAAATCCTGAAGTTCTATTACTTTCCAATGGAAGCTATTCAACTATGATTTCAAATAATGGTAGTGGATATTCTAGAAAAGATGATATGACAGTTTATAGATGGAAGGGTGATAGTACTTCCGACTCTAGTGGAATGTTCTTCTACATAAAAAACTTAAATTCAAATGATTATTGGAGTGCTACTTATGAGCCTTGTAAAGAAGAAAATGATGACTACACAGTTGAATTTACTTTGGATAAGGCAAGGTTTGAGAGAAATGATGGTAACATTAATACAAAATATGAGGTTATGTTATCAAGCGAAGATAATATAGAGTTTAGAAAATTAATTATAAAGAATAATGCAGAAAAGCAAAGGACAATAGAAGTTACTAGCTATTTAGAAGTAACACTACAATCCTTCGAAGGAGATGCAGTTCATCCAAGCTTCTCTAATCTATTCATAAGCACAGAATATGATGAGGCATCTAAAGCTTTAATTGGAAATAGAAGACCAAGAGCTGAAGGAGCAATTACACATTACATTAGTCATAGTTTAGTTAGTAATAAAGAGTTAGAGGGAGATATAACTTATGAAACTTCAAGGTTAAACTTCATTGGAAGAAATAGAAATCTAAAATCACCAGAAGTTATGGATAATGATGCTCCACTCCAAAATACTGTTGGTACAGTATTAGATCCAATAATGAGTATTAGAGGTAGAATAACATTAAAGCCTGGAGAAGAAGGAGTTATATATTACTTAACAGGTGTTGGTGAATCCAAGGAAGAAGTTTTAGGCTTAATTGATAAGTATAAGGATATTCCTGTTATAGAAAAATCATTAGATTCTTATAATTATTCCAATGCCTTAGAGCTTAAGCACATGGGAATTAGGTCAGCACAAGCTAATATCTATCAAAGCCTAGCATCTTATTTACTTTATCTACATAGTGGTAGAAAAAATAGAGAAGATTATATTAGAAATATAAGTATGAATCAAGAAAATCTATGGGCTTATGGAATATCTGGTGACTTACCTATAATTTTATTAATTATTTATGGAGAAGAGGATATTGATTTATTAAGACAAACAATTAATATGCATTACTATTTTAGAAATAAAGGTATTAAAGCAGATTTAATTATCTATAATGAAGAAGAATTATCCTATGAGGAACCTCTCCAAAAGGACATTATATCAACAGTCAAGAACTCACTAGAAAGAGAATATATAAATAAATCCGGTGGAATATTCATTCATAATAAATCCACTATGGGAGAAGAAATAAAAAAATTCCTAATTGGAATTTCTAAGTTATATATTGATTCAGAAAAAGGGAATTTATCAAAGCAATTAGTTGAAGCTGTAAATTACGATTATGATAAATATAAGAATAGTGAAGAAGTAGCTCCAATAAATAGAATAAAGGTTAATATTAATGAAAGAGATTATATTAAGAACTTTGAAAATAAGGAAGATAAGAAAAAGACTGAAATATTAATTCAAGAGGAGCTAATAAAAGAAGCTTCAAATAATAAAAACTTCAGAGAGGTTATTAATGCAGATGAGTATATAAATTACATAAATATAGAGAATTCTACATTAAATAAGTCTGAAGAATTAGATGATGCAAAGAATCTAGATTTCTTTAATGGATATGGAGGATTTAATAAAAAAGATAAGAGTTATGTTATTAAGCTTAAGGATTATGAAAATACTCCTGCTCCATGGATAAACGTAATTTCTAATAATGATTTTGGATTCCATATTTCTGAAGTAGGCTCTACATATACTTGGTGTGGAAATAGTAGAGAAAATAAAATTACTCCTTGGAGTAATGATTGGGTAAGCGATCCAACAGGAGAAGCCCTATATATTAGAGATAATAATATGGGAACTTACTTCACTATTACTCCAATGCCAATAAGAGATGGTGGAGAATATACAATAAAGCATAGTTTTGGATACTCAACATTTAAGCATACAGCCTATAATATTGAAGGAGAAATGCAAGTATTTGCTCCTAAGGATGAAAAGCTAAAATTATGTAAGGTTAAACTTAAGAATCTATCAAATAGTAATAGAAGCTTATCTTTATTCTATTATGCTCAATTAGTACTTGGAGTTTATAGTTATGGCAGTGCTAAATATATAAGTACAAAGATAGAG
This sequence comes from Clostridium lamae, assembly GCF_033043255.1. NCBI lineage: Bacteria > Bacillati > Bacillota > Clostridia > Eubacteriales > Clostridiaceae > Clostridium > Clostridium lamae. The sequence goes on from NZ_JASCQJ010000011.1 coordinate 36,452, forward strand.
AATAATTATATTTATGGTGCTAATCCATATTCTAAGTATTTTGGTAAGTTAAAAGCTTATCTATCTATACAAGGTGAAGAAAATCAAAGTTTCACAGGTGATAGAAAGAGCTTTATTGGAATAGGTGAAGACTTAGGTAATCCTAAAGCGTTAAATACAGAAAATTTAAACAATATATCTGGAAGCATCTATGATCCTTGTTTAGCAGCTCAATTAAATATATATTTAGAGGCTGGAGAAGAAAAGGAAGTAGTTATATTATTAGGTGAAGAGGAAGAGGAATCAATAATAGAAGAGAAGATAAATAAGTATAAAGATATGAAAAATGTCTATAGTGCTTTAGATGGTGTTCAAGAATATTGGTCAAATTTCCTAGGAAATATACAAGTAAAGACACCAGACCCTTCTATGGACTATCTTTTGAATGGTTGGTTGATGTATCAGACATTAAGTTGTCGATATTTATCTAGAACTGCATTTTATCAAAGTGGTGGAGCATATGGGTTTAGGGATCAGCTTCAAGATTCCATGTCCATAGGAATTTTAAATCCATCTATAACTAGAGAGCAGATATTAAGAAGTGCATCTAGACAATATTTAGAAGGTGATGTTCAGCATTGGTGGCATCCTGTAATTAACTCTGGTATTAGAACTAGATTTTCAGATGACTTACTATGGCTACCATATGTAACTATAGAGTATATAAACTCAACAGGAGATTACAGTATCTTAGATGAGAAGGCGCCATATTTAGAAGATGAACCTTTAAGAAATGGAGAAGATGAAAGATATACAATAGTAAATCAATCAACTAAAGACGGAAGTATTTATGAACATTGTATGAAAGCCATAGATAGAGGTCTTAAGTTCGGTAGACATAATATACCTTTAATGGGCAGCGGTGACTGGAATGATGGAATGAGTACTGTTGGAAATAAGGGTGAGGGTGAAAGTGTTTGGGTTGGCTGGTTCTTATATAAGATTTTAGATGGCTTCAAAGAAATTTGTAAATATAAGAAGGATAGTGAGAAAGAGAAAGAGTATATTAAGTTCAGAGATTTCATTAAAGAGAATCTTGAAAAAGAAGCTTGGGATGGAGGCTGGTATAGAAGAGCATATTTTGATAGTGGTAAGCCTTTAGGCTCAAGAGAAAATGATGAATGTAAGATAGATTCTATAGCTCAAAGTTGGTCTATAATATCAGAGGCAGGTAAAGAGGAAAGAACTATTGAAGCTATGGAAGCAGTAGATAAATATCTTGTAGATAAGGATAAAGGCTTGATTAAGTTATTAGCACCACCTTTCGACAAATCCTCCCTAGAACCTGGATATATTAAGGGCTATGTTGCTGGAGTAAGAGAAAATGGAGGTCAATACACACATGCTGCTGTTTGGGTAATCCTTGCACTAACTAAGTTAGGACTTGGAGCAAAAGCTTGGAAATACTATAATATGATAAATCCTATCAATCATTCTAATACAGAATTAGAGGCGAGAAGATATAAGGTAGAACCTTATGTAATGGCAGCTGATGTTTACATAAAAGAACCTCATGGAGGAAGAGGTGGCTGGAGTTGGTATACTGGAGCTTCAGGTTGGATGTATAAGGTAGGATTAGAAGATATATTAGGTTTAAAGAAGATAGAAGGAGAAGGCTATAAAGTAGAACCATGTATACCAGAAGACTGGAATGAGTATGAGATTAATATTAAAAATAAGTTAGAAAACTACAATATAATAATTAGACGAGGAGAAGAAAAAGGAATTTATATTAATGGGGAAAAATCAAGTAGTAATTTAATTCCGAAGGATTCTGGAAGACTTAATATCGAAGTAATAATATAAGCTATGTAATATAAAAATAACAAAAATTAAGGAGCTGTCTAAGCAGCTCCTTAATTAAGAATGTAGAATTATTGATGTAATTCATTTTACATTGTGGGACACCACCTTTTAATTGTAAAATAAGCATTGTATATGTATAATTTTATTAGAAATATAAATTTGAAAGTAAGATATGGTGGGAGAATTATGGAAGTTTATACAATGGGAAAAGAGAAGAGAATAGCACTTATTGCTCACGATAATAGGAAGAAAGCCTTAATTAATTGGGCAGAAGAACATAAGGAAGAATTAAATAAACATAAACTTTGTGGTACAGGAACTACAGCAAAACTTATTAATGAAAAAACAGGATTAAATGTAGAAGGCTTTAAAAGTGGACCTATGGGCGGAGATCAACAAATAGGTGCTGCTATAGTTAATGGGGAGATAGATATTATGATTTTCTTTTGGGACCCATTAACATCTCAACCTCACGATCCAGATGTTAAAGCATTATTAAGAATAGCAGTTTTATATGATGTGGCTATTGCTATGAGCAAGTCAACTGCAGATTTTCTTTTATCCTCTATTAATTTTAATGAAGTATATAATAGAAATGCAATAGATTATTATGACCGTATTAGAAAAGATAACTTTTAATAATGTTTAGAGTAGAGTCTTAAATATATAATAAATAGGAGCTGTGGCAACAGCTCCTATTTATTTCCTATTTTTCTGCTTCTAAGTTTTCATCAACTCTTGTTAAGCAGATGAATCCTATAACGAATAAAACTATTAAGCTTAAGATACCATTTCTAGTTTGTCCTGTTATTTGTGTTATTATAGCTACAAGGAATGGTCCAATAATAGCTGCGAATTTCCCAAATATATTATAGAAGCCAAAGAATTCATTGGCATTTTCTTTAGGTACCATTTTACCATAGAAGGCTCTGGAAATTGCTTGAATACCACCTTGAGCTGATCCAACTGCCATAGCTAAAATCCAAAAATCTAATGTAGTTTTTATAAAATATCCATAAATAGAAATGATAGTATACGTAATTACGCCTACATAAAGAAGCTTTTTACCACCAAATTTTTCTGCTAGCCTACCATATAATATTGTAAATGGGAAAGCTACGAATTGAGTTGCTAATAAAATTATAAGTAAAGATATCATTGAAATTCCAAGGTCAGTTCCATAGGAAGTTGCCATACCTATAATTGTATCTACACCATCAATATAGAAGAAATATGCTATTAAGAATAAGAATATATTTCTATGATTTTTAATTGCTTTAAGTGTAGAAAATAATCTTTTAAAGGATTTTCTCACAGGATTTTTTTCAGGTTCAACGTAGTATATTTGATTAACGTTTTTAAGTATTGGTATACTAAATATTAACCACCAAACTGATGTAATTAAAAAGCTTATCTTACATGCAAGAGCAAGGCTAATAGGTAATATTTCTTTTTGACTAAGTAGAACAATTGCTATTGAAATTATAAAAGGAATAGTACTTCCAATATATCCAAGAGCAAATCCATAAGAAGAAACCTTGTCCATTCTTTCTTTAGTAGTTACATCTACTAAGAATGCATCATAGAAAATATTAGTCCCAGAAAAACCAACTAAGGCAAATCCATAACATATTAATAGTAAAATGGGATTATTCTCAGGAACAAATGCAAGTAAAGTTGTAAATAATACTCCAATACTAAAGAAGGATTTAAAAAACTTCTTTTTATTTCCTTTATAATCTGCTATAGTACCAAGGATTGGTGCAAGTAATGATACTATCATAGTAGATAAGGAAATTGTATAGCCCCAAAGGGCTGTAGAGTTAGAGGATGACATTCCTCCAGAGGCTGCTACTGATTTAAAATATATTGGTAATATAGTAGATGTAATTGTCATTGAATATGCTGAGTTAGCCCAATCATAAAATGCCCAGCTTAATTCTTGTTTAGTTAATGATTTCATAAAGTTCCTCCATTTCTTATAAGGTCTTATTTAAAATATATAAATTATGAATAACTATAATTTTAATATTCTATCTTCTGCAACTCCGTCAGTTTTACCCATATTTATACCAAGTATTTTAGCTAGAGTTGGACCATGATTTATTAGTTTACCACCATCAATTTGGATTCCTTCTTTTACACCTTTGCCACAAGCTATAAAGAAGGTATTGTAATTAGTTTTTGATGGATGATATCCATGGGTAGCTTTGGCTCTATGAGATACTTTTCCGACTTCGTGCTTATTAACTTTTTCTATTATATTTCCTAAAGTTTCATCAACAAAATAGAAGTTATTACTAGCTTCAACCATAAAACTACAGTTAGGATCTGCCCCTTCATTTTTAGCTTCTCGTGAGTTTAGTATAAAATCAATTGGTGAATCTTTACTATTTTTTAGTTCTTCTAATAATTTAATAACTTTTTCGGAGGTTTCAATATCATTCTTATCTTTTAAATAAATATAAGAAGAACCATCGCAAGTTTTAGCCACTGCCTTGTAAGATTTAATAATTCCTTTCCCATTAACTTTAAGAAGTCCATTTTCTCTGAATAAAGAATTTAGTCTAATCATATGGCTACAATCTAAAGCACTATGATCTCCTAATGCGACAATAGTACACTCTTCAAATATATTTGCGTCCTTTAAATTTTTAATAATCTCTCCTAATCTTTCATTATGTCTTATTAAAGCATCATTAGCTTCCTTGCTATCATATCCATGATGATGTCTATTAGTATCAACATCAGTGTAATGAATAAGAAGCAAATTAGGCTTATATTTAGTAATAGTATATTTTGCAGATTCATGTACGAAGTTATCTAAGGCAGGTTGAGATAATCCTTTTCTTAAATGTCCAAAACGTTTATTTAAATCTAATTGATATCTAAGACTTCCGGATAAAGCTGACATAACTAATTGGTTCTGCCAAGGTTTCGGTGCAAAGATTTCTGTTAAATTATAATTAATACTACTACGACCTGAAACTGGCCATAATAAAGCCGCGGTAGTCAAGCCTTTTTCAGCTGCTAAATCATATAAGGTATTTGTTTTTATATACTTTCTATACCAGTACCAATTTGGATTTATATCAGAAAACTTATTTAAAGTATTATTTATAACTCCATGATTCTTAGGATACATTCCAGTCATTATTGTAACATGGGCTGGATAAGTCAATGTTGGATAAACACTTTCTACATTTGTTATTAAACTTCCGTTATCTATTAAGTATTTGAAATTATCTAATTTTTTTAATTTATCGATATCTTCAGATGAAACAGCATCAAAAGATATGACTATCAAATATTTTGATTCCATTTATTCTCCAATCTAATTAATGTTAGTAGTTATATAGTAATTATACATAAAAATAAATTAAAATAGAATATAATACCATGCAATATTATTGTAAAAAAGGTTAACAAAACTTAATATATTATTGCCATATAAAATGAAAATTATGAGTGTAAGGATAATGATACTTAAAGATAAACTAAAATAAGGTCAGCGGTTAGCTTCCTAGAGGAAGTAACTTCTGGCCTTATTTTTATTATATGGTTTGAATAGTTTAATTAAGTTATTTCAGCTTAAATTTTGATACTAATTCATAAAGTTCATTTGATAATTCATATTGAAGTAGTGCCGTATCAACCATAGTATCTATTGTTGAAGTAGTATTGTTAATACTATTTTTTACATTAAAGATATTACCAGAAGAATTTTGGGCCATAGAAGCCAAGGATTGTACAGCTTCACTTAATTCAAGCATTGTGGCAGAAATTTCTTCGGACATAGAAGCTAGGTTTTCACTCATTTCTCTAATAAATACTCCATCTCTTTCATATTTATCACCGACATTTATGAAGCCATTAAATTCCTTCATAATTTCATCATCAATAAAATGAAGAAGTTTATTACTGCTTTCTGTAATATTGTTAAATGCTAATTTAACGTCCTTAATTGTATTTTTAACATTTTGAACAGAATTCTTCGATTGCTCAGCAAGAACTCTAACTTCTTCAGCTACTACAGCAAAGCCTTTTCCTTGCTCCCCTGCACGAGCTGCTTCTATAGCTGCATTTAAGGCTAAAAGGTTTGTTTGCTCAGCAATTTCTTCAATAGAATTTGCCATATATACAATTTCATTAACTACGCTAGCTTTTTCAATAGCAATTTTTATTTCATTTTCAAAGTTTCTATAAATATTATTTGTGTTATTAATTACATATTCAGTATTGTTTTTAATATCAGTTGCTCTTTTTTGAATATTTTCTGAATTAATATTACCGTCAGTGGCTTTTTCAGAAAGAACTTCAATACTAGATGCAACTTCTGTTATTGAGGCTGCTAACTCTTCAGTTATTGCACTAGTTTCTTCAACTGCAGAATTAATTTCAGTTGATGATTCGTTAATTTCATCAAATTTCGCAGTAACATCTCCAATAGCAGAACCTAAGTTTTCATTAGAAGAAGTTACTTTTTGACTACTTTCAATAACTGATTTTATAATATTTTTTAGTTGATCTTGAGCTATATTTAATGAAGCAGCAATTTCACCGAATTCATCTCTATTTTTTATTTCTATTTTTTCAGATAAATCATATTGTGATAATCTGATAGATAAAGCTAAGATTTTCTTAAGTGATTTTGTTATACTAGATGTTATTAGAGTAGCAGAAGTTATAGCTATTACTAATGATACTATTAAAATAGTAGTTGTTAATCTAGTGGTAGTATCGTAATTTTCTGCATTCATTTTAAGTGATTCTTCTCCCAAAAGATAATTTGATTTTACAATTTTATTTAACTTGAGATTAAAATCATTTCTTATAGTATCAATTTCATTAAGATAAATTTTTGCTTCATCAATTTTATCATCTTGAATTAATTTTAAAAATTTAGCTGAAGCTTCTTTAAGTTGTTTAAAACTTAAAGATGTTTCATCAAAGTTTTTCTTATCTTCATCTGTGAGGATTGTTTCTCCATACTTAGTAAGTACTTCTTCATTTCTAGTGTCGGTATATTTTATATTTTCAATTAAATCTTTTCTCTCAAGACTATCAGTTACTGTAACTAATAATCTACGTCTAAGATAATTATATGTAGAATTTTCATTAATCTCATTTATATATGAAGTGGTTAGATTATTCTTATGGTAAAGTTCTTCAGAAGCTTTATTAACCTTATTCAGATTATATAGACCTAAAACCCAAATAAATAGTAATAATGCAATTATTATAGAAAAGTTAAGGATAAGTTTAAATGAAATTCTATGAAATAATTTTATTGTAGATTTTTTACGTTTAGCTTTTTTCATAATACCAATCTCCTTATATAAATTTAAATTAATAAAAAAAGGCAACTAGTTTAATTATCGTAAATATATAATGATAATTAAGTAGTTACCTAAAAATATTTAATTTATATTAACTTTTTTGATTTTCTCTGCTTACTATATCAAGTTCCTCCCTATCTAGATTATAATCAAAGGAAGCTCTTTTAGTATTACTTTTACAGTTTAAATTTAGAAACTAATTTAAAAAGGTCTTGTGATAATTGAGATTGTGATTCTGCTGTATTAACCATCATTTTTATAGCATCAGTTGTATCAAGTATACTATTCTTCACATTATCAAGGTTACCAGAAGAACTTTGTGACATAGATGCTAAGGATTGAACTGCATCACTTAATTCAGACATAGTTGCTGAGACTTCCTCAGACATAGATGCAATATTTTCACTCATTTCTTTAATGAATACTCCATCTTTCTCATATTTATCTCCGACATTTAAAAAGCTATTAAACTCTTTCATGATTTCATTATCAATAAATTGAAGTAGATTACTACTACTATGAGTTATATTATTAAATGCGGATTTAACTTCATTTATTGTGGATTTAACCTTTTGAACAGAATCTTTAGATTGCTCAGCTAGAAGTCTAACTTCCTCAGCAACTACTGCAAATCCTTTACCATGTTCACCAGCACGAGCTGCTTCTATAGCTGCATTTAATGCAAGCAAGTTTGTTTGTTCAGCAATTTCTTCAATAGAATTTGCCATACTTACTATTTCATTGACAACTTGTCCCTTTTCTATAGAAGCTTTTATATCTTCCTCAAAGTCTTTATAAATATTATTTGTATTATGTATTACATAATCAGTATTATCTTTAATTTTGGTTGATCTTCTTTGTATCTTTTCTGAGTTCATATTACCATCGGTAGCTTTATCCGAAAGCACATCAAGACTAGAACTAACTTCCACTATAGAAGCAGCTAATTCTTCTGTTATCGCACTAGTTTCTTGAATAGAAGAGCTAATTTCTGATGAGGATTCATTAATTTGATCAAATTGCCAAGTAATTTCTTCAATAGCAGCTGCTAACTCCTGACTAGATGCATTTACTTCATTAGTACTATTTATAACAGAGTTCATTATATCCCTTAAATTTTCTTGGGCTATATTCATAGAAGTTGCAATTTCACCAAATTCATCTTTGTTTTTTATCACTATACTTTGAGATAAATCATATTCTGCTAACCTATTAGATAGATTCATTAAATTCTTTATTGATTTTGTTATTTTAGAGGTTATCATTATAGCTGATGTAAGAGCAAATAATAATGATAGTATTAATACTATACTAGATACTTTAAGTGTATAAGAATATGTAGCTTTATTTTCATTAAGGGAATTATCAGCCCAAGTACTATTTAAATCTACTAGTTTATTCATTTTAGTGGAAAGAAAAGTCCTTATACTATCAAGTTCTTTGATGTAATTTGCTGCTTCATCATTTTTATTATCTTGCACTAAAGATATTATTTTATCAGTAAGCTCTTTAGTAGCCTGTATGTTAATTACTATTTCATCAAACCTTTGCTTATTATCAAAGCCTGATTCCAAATCAGTCTCAAGCTCTATAGTAGAATTATACAAGTCTATTAATTTTAAATTTTTTTCATCATTATATTGGATATTTTCAATTAAATTATTTCTTTCTATAGGATCTTTAGAATTGATTAATATCTTACTGCTAAGATAATTATATGTTGTGTTTTCAGATAATTCAGTTATGTATGAAATTCCAAGGGTATTATTTAAGTATAGATTTTCAGATGCTTTATTAACTTTATTAGTACTATAGATTCCTAAACCCCATGTGAATATTATTAAAGCAATCATTAAAGTGAATATTAATTTAAGTTGAACTGATATTTTATTAAACCTTTTAGTTTTAGTTTTAGTTTTAGTTTTAACTTTCTTAAACATACAAATCTCCTTAATATAAATTTAAATAGATAAAATTAACAAAATGCGAAAAAAGACAACTACTATAATTATCGATAAAGATAAAAATAATTAAGTAGTTGTCTATAAAAATATTTTAATTATTAATTAGTACATTTGCTTACCTTTAATTACTGTTGCAACTTCATCCCTATTTGCATTATTAGTTAATGAAGTAGATGCATTAGCTATATTTGATGGTACAGCTACTGATTTATTTTTCATTGGGATAGTTCCATCAGTTCTTTTCTTTTTATTATTAGATTTAGTCATAATATATCCCTCCTATGTAATTTTAAAAATCATCATCTGAAAAAACGTCAGGTTGTTCAGTATAATCAAACTCCACATTAGAAATATTATTTACAACTATAGGATCTTCCACCGTACTTGGCAATGGGGACGATGGACCTTCTGTTTTACCATGGCTAATTAAAGCATGCTCTTCAGGTATATAATTGGTTCTATAGCCTGGTAAATAATCATTTTTCTTTTTAGTCATATAAATCACTCCTCGTATTAATATTATTTGAGAGAAAGTATTTTTAATTCCTGGTATTATTTTCTAAAAAACACTTAAAATTTAATATAATACTATTAAATACGAAGTAAGAAATATCAAATTAAATCATATAAAAAAAATATACATTTATAAATGTGAATATAAAATACAAAAAATATTAGTATTTTTATATATTATGCCATATAATAAAAATATAAATGTTTAAAAAGATTACATATTTTTAAATATACATTGGGAAATAATTGAAAAAAGATATATAATAAAACAAAAAGTATATATATTTAAAGGAGGGGTGTTATGTATCCAATTAGATTTGAAAACCTATATTATGAAAAAATCTGGGGGGGCAGAGACTTTGAGACTTTTAGAAATAATATGCCTGAAGGAGAAATAGGAGAAAGCTGGGATATAGCTTGTCATCCAAATGGAACAGGAAAAGTTGAAAATGGTCAATTTAAAGGGATTAAATTTGATGAATTAATAAATAAATATGGACATGCTTTAGTTGGTAATAAGGTGAGTTTAGAAAAATTACCTTTACTAATTAAATTAATAAATTCTAAGGAAAAATTATCAGTACAAGTTCACCCAGGAGATGAATATGCTGCAAAGTATGAAGGTGATTATGGTAAAACTGAAGCTTGGTATGTAATAGATGCAAAACCAGGTGCTTCCTTGATAGTTGGAACTAAAGATTGTACTAAAGAAGAGTTTGAAGATGCAATAAAAAATAATAAAGTTGAAGAATTCTTAAATAGAATAGAAGTTAAAAAGGGAGATTGTTTTTTAATAAATAGTGGATTAGTTCATGCTATTTGTGAAGGGGTTATTATTGCAGAAATCCAACAAAATAGTGATGTAACTTATAGAGTATATGATTATGGCAGACCAAGAGAAATTCATGTTGATAAAGCATTAGATGTTATTAACTTTGACCTTCAATGTGAAAATTTAAATGAAAAAGAAGAAGTAAAACATAATGGATATTTACAAAGTATTCTTTGTAAAAATGAGTATTTTGGAATAGAAAAACTTTCTATAACTAATGAATATAGTGATAAAAGTGATGAAGATAAATTTGATATGTATACTTGCGTTGAGGGAGAAGGAATAATCGAAGGAAATAACTTCTTAGAAGATATAAAAATGGGAGATAGTTTATTAATTCCAGCAAGCTTAGGAAAGTATAAAATTAAAGGGGAACTAAAAGTATTAAAGAGTTATCCGATAATTTAATAAAAAAATTCAGAATATTTAAAAGAAAATAAAATTTATAAATAATATAAAAACGGAGCAGGATTACCTAGCTCCGTTTTCAATAGTAAAAAAATAAATATATGTCTATTTATTATAATTTTAAAAACTAGAATATTAGAAGGTTTAATAGTCATTTTCCTCAAGAGCATATACTGCTTCATCATAAGTAAATCCTTCATATATTAACTGGTCAATTATGTCATCACGATATAATGGAGCAAACCTCCAATATGCTTTGGCAGCTTTAGTAGCTTGTTCAAAGGTGTCTTTATTTGGTTCAGAATAGATACTAGCTATATAATTGTTATATTTTTTAATAGATGAAAAAATACCAATAACAATAAATATAACTACAAGCAATAACCACAATTTTTTTAAAATGATCTTTTTATTATTTGTCTCATAATTAGGATTATTTTTTATTCTAGAAGTTATTTTTTTTCTGTCGGCTTTATAGTCAGTCATTTTAGACGTCATATTATTCACCTCCAAATAATATAAAATTTGATTTATAATTGATATACTTTTGTTAATAATATTTTACCATTTGGTAAAAATATTATCAATAATACAATAAAATTGAAATAGAATTTTATAGATTTTTATATTTTTCCGTAAGTTCTAAAGTAGCTATATAGCCACTTTTTTATTGTAGATGTATACTCTATAATATATAATAATTATATCAAGTAAAAGCGAGGGATTGTAAAGATGACCAAGTATGAGGAAATAGCTGCTTCGATAAAACAAAAAATAGCTAATGGAGACTATAAAGCTAATGATCAATTACCCTTTGAAAAGGATTTGTGCGATAAGTTTAATGCTAGTAAAATGACAGTAAAAAAGGCATTGGATTTGTTAGTTGCTGAAGGATTAATAGTGAAAAGAAGGGGAGCAGGGACCTTTGTAAAAGATATATCACAGGATGATATAGTGGATTTATCTATTCAAAATCAATTTGCTGGATTAAGTGCAATAATGAGAGGACATAATATAGAAAGTGAAGTATTGGATTTTAAGATAATAAATTCTGATAAAAAAATATCAGAGAATCTTAAAATCGATGAGGAAGATTTTGTTTGTTTTATACATAGAGTTAGATATGTAGATGGAAAAGCAATTGTAATAGAAAAAACATATATGCCTTTATATCTTTTTCCATCAATAAAAAGAGTAGATGTTGAGGGGTCAATTTATAGTTACATAGAAGAAAAATTAAAATATAAGATACAAAGTTGTCATTCTACAGCAAGAGCTAGTAAATCTGATGATTTAGATAGAAAATATTTGAAGTTGGAATCGGATGAGCCTGTACTAGAAATAGAAAGAGTTGGATACTTAGATAATGGAAAAGTATTTGAATATTCTTTCTCTAGACATAGATATGATAGTCATGAATTTAAAGCTATAATTATTAAATAATTATAGCTTTTTTATTGCAGATAATATTATATATATATGTGGAATATAAAAATATAGACATTTTATGTAAGCATAGATATAATTTAGATATAGTAGATGAGTAGCTATTTGTTCAAAATGAAAAGGATTTAATAATAAAATATGCTTAAAAAATGCATAAATGAAGAGGTTAAAAAATCTGAAAATAAATTAGAGAAATTTTAAAAGTAATTAACACTAAATAGACTATATTAGTCAAAGAAGTATAGAAAAGGGAGAGAAAAAATGGACAGGTATATTGTATTTGATATCGGTGGAAGTAGCGTAAAACATGCTATTATGACTGAAGATGGGAAAATTATAACAAAAGGAAGTTATAAATCAGAAAGAAATAATTTTGAAATTTTTAAAGCTTCAATGATTGCAGAAATTCAAAAGGCTAAGATGGAGTATAATATTGCAGGGGTTGCAATAAGTGCTCCAGGTGGAGTTGATTGTGATACAGGATTAATAGGAGGTGCCAGTGCTCTACCTTGTATACATGGACCAAACTTTAAGAAGATATTTGGAGAGGACTTAGGAATTAAAGTGGAATTGGAAAATGATGCGAATTGCGCAGCTTTAGGTGAAGTATGGCAAGGAAGTGCAAAAGACAATAAGGATGTTCTTTTCGTAGTTTGTGGAACTGGAATTGGTGGAGCTGTAATAAAGGACAAGAAGATCCATAGAGGCAATAATCTTCAAGGTGGAGAATTCGGATATTTTATATTAGACTGTGTAAGAAATGGTGAAGATTCATCTTTTAGAACTTGGAGTGAGGTAGGAGCAACTGGCGGACTATTAAGAATAGTTGCTAAGGCAAAAGGAGTATCAGAAGATGAAATTGATGGTAGAAAGATATTCGAATTAGCTGAAAATGGAGATGAGATTTGCATAAAAGCAATCGATGATTTCTATTTTTATAATGCAATGGGGATATTTAACTTACAATATACTTATGATCCAGAAAAAATAGTAATGGGCGGAGCAATAAGTAGTAGAGAAGATTTTATAGATAAAATAAATGAAAAGTTAGATATAATAATGGGGAAAATTACTAATGCCCAAATAAGACCTTTAATAGAAAAGTGCAAATTTGAAAATGACGCAAATCTTATAGGGGCATTGTTCCACTATTTACAACGAAATAGTTAGACTAAAAAGGCTAGGAGAGTACATGCTATTTTCTTAGCCTCTTAATTATATGATTTTCAATATTAATATACGTGAACTAAAAGAGTAGGAGTGAAATTATGTTACTAGAAAAAAACACTAAATTAGTTATGATAGGAGATTCAATAACCGATTGTGGTAGAAGGCAGCCTATAGGGGAAGGAAGTAATGGAGCAGAAGGATTCGGTTATGTATGTTTTGTTTCAGCTTTATTAAAGAGTTTTTATAATTACAATAACAATAGAGTTATTAATATGGGAGCAAGTGGAGATAGAGTAAGGGAATTAAAGGAGAGATGGGATAGAGATGTACTGGAATTAAACCCAGATTATTTATCTATAATGATAGGTATAAATGATATTTGGAGGCAATTCGAGCATCCTTTAAGAGTTGAAGATCATGTATATATAGATGAATATAGAAACACTTTAGAAGAGTTAATTCAAAAGACATTACCAAGTCTAAAGAAATTAATCTTAATTACACCATTCTTTATTGAAAGCAATAAAGATGATCTAATGAGAATAGAAACAGAGAAATATGGACAGGTAGTTAAAGAGCTAGCAAAAAAATATGATGCAATTTTTGTAGATACACAAAGGGCCTTTGATGAGCTTTTAGAAAATAATTATTCAGCTACATTTGCTTTAGATAGAGTTCATCCAAATGCTACTGGCCATATGGCTATAGCAAGAGCATTTTTAGATGCTATAGGCTTTGAATGGAAGTAAAATATAATTAAAAATAAGATAATGTGGTGTTATTCATTAAACTCAGATTAGAATACTTTTGATAATAAAAAGTCTTATAAAAAATAGACCTTAGTGGAATTTCTCCTGGGTCTATTTTTTATTTATTTTCTATAATTCACCTAGATTTAGTTAATGAAATATGAAATAAGTACACTATAAAAAGATATTGCAAAATATTATAATAATTCTTGTAAACGTTATAAAAATAAGGGGGAAGACAAGATAATGAGAAAAATAAAAAGGATGGTTGCCATTGCAACTTTTGCAATAATGGCAACTTCAGCTATCTTGACGGGATGTGGCAAAGCGACAGAAACTTCTGGATCAAATAATGGAAGTCCAACTACTTTAACATGGTATGCAATTGGAGAAGAACCAAAAGACTTAGATAAGGTATTAGCTGAAGCAAATAAATACTTAGAAGATAAAATAAATGTTAACCTAGATATGAAATTTATAGGTTTTGGTGATTATAATCAAAAAATGTCTGTTGTAATTAATTCAGGTGAAGATTATGATTTAGCCTTTACATCATCATGGGCAGGAGATTATTTAGGAAATTCAAGAAAAGGAGCTTTCTTAGAATTAGATGAATATCTAAATTCTGATGAAGGAAAGGATTTAAAAGAAGCTATTGATCCAAGATTTTGGGAAGGAGCAACTATAGATGGTAAGATTTATGGTGCACCAAATCAAAAAGAGCTAGGAGTGGCACCAATGTGGGTATTTACTAAAGAGTATGTCGATAAATATAAAATACCATATCAAGATATACACAGTTTAGAAGATTTAGAACCATGGCTAAAAATTATAAAGGAAAATGAACCGGATGTAGTTCCTCTATATATTACTAAAGGTTTTTCTTATGGAGTATTCTTTGATTCAATAGTAGATCCAGTTGGTATAGAATCAGATGACACATCTTTAACTATAAAGAATATATTTGAAACACAACAAATGAAAGATAGATTGAATACTTTAAGAAGGTATTATCAAGCTGGATATATAAATGCAGATTCTGCAACTGCTCAAGATGATACATCAGTTAAAAGATTTGTAACAAAAGCAGATGGACAACCATATGCTGATGAACTTTGGTCAAAATCATTAAACTATCCAGTAGTTTCAACACCTATAGTACAGACTTTAATAACAAATGCTTCTACAACAGGATCATTAATTGCAATATCAAGTAATTCTAAGAATAAAGATAAGGCTTTTGAGTTCTTATCATTATTAAATACAGATAAGACTCTAAGAAATATTATAAACTATGGTGTAGAAGGTGTTCATTATGAGAAGGTTTCAGATGACAATATAAAGCTTATTAATCCAGAGCAAAAGAATTATGATGTACCATATTTCTCACTAGGAAACTTATTTATAACTTATAAATTAGAAAGTGAACCAGATACTAAATGGGAAGAATTCAAAGACTTTAATGATGCTTCAAAAATATCACCAGCATTAGGATTTAAATTTGATTCTTCAAGTGTTTCTAATGAAATCGCTGCAATAAATAATGTTATTGAAGAATTTAAATCAGCTATATTTAGTGGATCAGTTGATGTAGATGAGTACTTAGGAAAGCTAAATGCTAAGTTAAAAGAACAAGGTATAGATAAAGTTATAGATGAAATGCAAAAACAAATAGATGAATGGAAAGAGACTAAATAATTTAAAGAATAAATGGAGCTATCGTAAAAGAAGCTCCATTTCTCATTTGAAGTTATTTAATTAATTTTTTATATATGAAATCTGCAAATAATGAATTAGACCAAGCAAACCATTCTCTTGTAAATTCATTAGGATTGTTGCAGTTAAAACCTTCATGCATATAGTAGGTGTCCCCATCACTATTAATTAAAGTTTTCAGTAATTCATCTATTTCTAATTTGTTATTAGATGTTAGACCTTGCATTGAAAGTGAGATATGCCATATATATTGTTCAGGAGTATGGGGACTCCCTATTCCAGAAGCATATTTACCTTCATAATAATAAGGGTTATTTTTACTTAAAATAAATTTACGAGTGTTTTGATAAATTTCATCATCTATTGATTTATATTCAATGTATGGTATTGATAAAAGGCTAGGAACATTAGCATCATCCATTAAATTGTAGTTACCAATCCCATCAGTTTCGTAGGCATAAATTTTACCAAAATCCTTATGGTCTATTACACCAAATTTTGCTATACCTTCGTCTATTTGTGTTTTTAGAGATTTAGCTTTAAGGCTTAAAGAGTAATCATTATATATTTCTTTAGAAATTTCTTCTATATATGTTAAAACAACACTTGCAAACATATTTGATGGTATTAAATATCCATATTTACATGCATCATCACTGGGTCTAAAGCCTGACCAAGTCATACCAGTGAAAGTAACTGGATTTCCCAATCCATTGTTAGGTAATGTATCACTTTCTGGACAGTTCAATCTTTGAAAAGAATAATCAGATTTACCTTCGTGATATTGTTCAGTCTCCCATAAATTTATAATTGTATAAAAAACATCTTTAATATCATCATTAAAAAACCTTATGTCTCCTGTAGTCTTCCAATACTTATAAATCATTCTTACAGGAAAACAAAGAGAATCAATTTCATATTTTCTTTCCCAAACCCAGGGACTATCCTTAGTTATATCATTATCCCATTTTTGGCCATTAGGTTCTTTATTGAAGGCATTAGCATATGGATCTATTTTAATGCACTTAACTTGTCTATAAATTAAGCCAATAAATAAATCCTTAAGTATAGGGTATTTATTAACAAAGGGTAAATAAAGCTCTACCTGTGAAGTTGAATCTCTAAGCCACATTGCAGGAATATCTCCAGTTATAATAAAAGTATCATTTTCCTCATAAAACACAGTTGTATCAATAGTATTTATAAAACAATTTAAAAATAATTTTTTTAGTTTTTCATCTTCAATTGATTTTGAAAGGTCTATTCCTATTTCTTTTAATGTATTTTTGAAAATAGTAAGTTTTTCATTAATATATTCCATTAATAATCCTCCTAAAATATATCGTGTATTTATTAATCCTAAATATTCTGTTCTTTTGATATAATATCTAGTTCATGTAATAGTGATTTATTTACGAATAGTAATGAGAAAGATAGTAGGCTAGAGATAAATAATATTATTGGACCAGGAGCTAATTCAAATAAAATCAGAGAAAAAATAAACAATAATAAATTAGTTATAGATAATATTGGTCTTGTGAAGCATAGAATAAATGCTGTTCTTAAGGTGGCAATAGTTTTCATTTTAAATCTGCTAATAAGTATGTAAATAAATGGGGTAACAGCAGCTAAAATAATTAAAATGGTAGAAAATAAGCAAATTAAGAGTAGGTTATGTTTTATTAAAGAGAAAAATCGTATATTAAAGTAAAGTATAGTTACAAGTGATAGTTCAATGAACCAAGTTAGAAATGATTGTTTGAAATTTAGTTTAATTCCATTTATGAAATCTTTAATGATGTCTAAATCTTTATTTACTATTATTTTATTCATGCAATATAGTAATGCAGTAAATGCTGGCATAGTTGGAAGTAAACAGATTAAAAATAAAGGAAAATATTCAAAAATAGCACTTATGCCGATAAATATAAAGAAGAGAATTAAAGGAAAATTAAAGATCATAAAAAATATATTCAATAAGAAAAACCAGAGAACATAGTTAAATGAATCAAAGATTTTTTCAAAATTAAAGAAATTATTGAACACACAAATCCCTCCGTAAATGTTTACTTGTAATATGTAGTATAGTTTAATAAATTCACAAATTCAATTTGTTATGTAAAAATTCTAGATTTATCTAGAAAAAGTACAATAAAAATATAAATTAGCACTTATGAAAAGCTTTAAATAAGAATATTAATATGATTAAATGTATACATAAAATAAAATTTAAAAATTGATGATAGGGTAGAAATATGGAAATAACAAAATCTACGGTATATAAAAGGTTATTTGCAACTAATATAGTAGTTACTATTTTTTTAATAACAACATTAGATTTTTATTTTGTAAATAAATTTTTAGAGCATAATAGAGAGGTAAAATCCTATATTAATGAAAAAGTAGTTTACGATGTAAATGATGAAATAAATAAGATAAACAATTCTAGTGAGTTAATCATAAAAAATATGTATAGTGATTTAAGTGTTGTGGAAGATATACTTAGATTTATGGAAAGCGATACTATTTCTTATATAAAAGATAAGTTGGACAGGCTATCTGAAGGCTCAAGTAACTACTATAATGGAGCAGAAAGATTTGTGAAAAATTCATTTAACTTAAATTACAATTTAGAGGAAATTTCATTTGTAAGCTATAGTAGAATGGAGAGAAGTTCCTTTAATAGAAAAAATCAAATTAAAGTAACAAGTGCATATAAAGAAGATATTCCTATAGAAGAAAGAGGTAATGGAATTTATTCAGATAAAAATACACTAAGATTTATTAGAGAAGTCAGAGATCCAATAAATTTAAAAAGTGAAGGATTAATAATCCTTACTTATAACTTAAATAATGTAAAAGATATAGTAAAAAAATATGACGGCGAACATCAAGTAATAATATTGGATAATGAAGGATACATTATTTACAACTCTGATGGGGAGTATGATTATGAGAAATATGAATATTATGATGAGATAATAAAGAGTGACGGGGAGGTAAAACTAGATAAGAACTATTATATAAATAAGAGCATGAACTCTTCAGCAATAATTTCTGTAGCTAAGATGGAAAAGAGTGATGTTAATAAAATATCCAAGGGATTAATTAGATCCATATTTTTTGTTGATACTTTAGTTTTATTAATTTCCTTATCTATTTTATATATTAAATTAAAACTATTAAGTGATAGAACAGACAACATATTAGTGGCTATGGAAAAAGTTAAGAATGGTAATTTAGATATAGAAATTCCAATAACATCTGATAATGATGAAATCAATTATATTTCTGAGAATTTCAATTTAATGTGTAAGGACTTAAATGAATATATTAAAAAAATTTATCTAGCAGAAATTGAACAAAAGAAAGCAGAAATGATAGCATTACAAAATCAGATTAATCCTCATTTTCTATACAATACTCTAGAATCGATAAGAATGAAAGCCATTTGTAATGGAGATAGAGAAGTTGGAAATATGCTATATACACTTTCCTTCTTATTTAGAAAGCAAGTAAAAGATAGTAACATAATAACTTTGAAGGATGAACTAGACTATTGTAGTAAGTATATAGAAATATTTAAATTTAGGTACTATGATAATTTTAATTTTGAAATAAATTGTCCAAAGGATGTTGAAAGATATAAAATTGTGAAATTTTCTATTCAACCATTAATTGAAAATTATTTTGTACATGGGATTAGATTTGAAGATAATGATAACTTATTAAAAATAGATGTAACTAAAGAAGAAGATGTTATTTTTATAAAAATAATAGATAACGGTAAAGGTATTTCTAATGAAGATTTAGAGAAAATAAAGGACAAATTATTAAATAATAAACAGGAAGGCAATTCCATAGGAATAGTAAATGTAAATAAAAGAATTGTTAATGAATATGGGGAAGGGTATGGGCTCCAAATAATAAGAAATGAAGACTGTGGAGTAACTTTAATAGTAAAAATATTATGTAAAGAGGTATGAGTTATGTATGATGTTATGTTAGTTGATGACGAAAAATTAATAACACAAGGCCTAATGAATATTATTGATTGGGAAAACCTCGGATTAAAAGTAAGGGAAATAGCGCATAATGGGGAAGAGGCCTTAAATAAATTTAAGGAAAGAGCTGTGGATATTATTGTAACAGATATTAACATGCCCAAATTAACAGGACTAGAATTAATTAATGAAATAAAAAAAATAAATTCAAATACTAGATTTACAATTCTTTCAGGATATGATGAGTTTGCTTATGCAAAAGAGGCAATAAAATACGGTGTTGAAAGTTATATATTAAAGCCTATAAATGAAAAAGAGCTTGAAGAAGTTATGTGTAAGATTGTTAAAGGGCTAGATTCTAAAAAGAAAGAAAAAAATATACTATTAGATAAAAATAGAAAATTAATTCAATATCTAGAAGGAATGTTAGATGAAGATTTTATATATGATATGGAAGATTCTATTTCAATAGATATATACAATAAAGTATATACTGTTGCTAATATAAAAATGTTGAGAAGAGAAAATGAAGAAGAGAGAGTATATATAGAGGACCTAATACAAAGAAATACAGATGATAGATTTGAAATTCTCTATAAATATGATGATCAAGCTATATTAATAAATTCTTGGGATAAAAACATGTCTAGAAAGGATATTATTAATTATTATGAAAGGATCAAAGAGTGTCTTATTAAAGAGTCTAATAAGGGAATCTTTATGGCTGTAGGAAATACTATTTTTGATATAAAAGATATACGAAAAAGCTATAAAGTAGCCAATGAATTAAAAAAATATATATTAACAGAAGGCGTCAATAAATGTGTATATAAAGAAAAGATTAGAGATATAAGAGAAAATAAGAAAAGTTTTAAAGATGAGATAGATTATATCAACAAGTTGATTATAGAAAAAAATAAAAAGGCTTTAGAAAAGTATATATCAGAAATACTAGAAAATAAAAATTTAACTCCTAAAAATATTTATGACTTTTCAATAAAGGTAATAATATTAATAGATTATATATCTGATGAATTTAAAATTGATAAAAAGTATGGGGAAGATAGTCTAAGCAATACTATAATAGAATTGTGTAATGAAAGTACTAGGAAAAATGTTAGTGCATTTATAATTAGGGAAATAGAAGAACTAATTGAGTCAATGTGTGAAAATACAGTAAAATATAGCCCTGTAGTTCAACAAATAGTAAATATAGTTAATGAGAGATATTATGAGGAGCTAAGTTTAAAAACTCTAGCACATCAATTTAATATAAATAGTTCATATTTAGGACAAATCTTTTCAAAGGAAATAGGAATTTCATTTTCAGAATACTTGAATAAGGCTAAAAATATTAAAGCTAAGGAATTGATACTTAATACAAATATGAGGATAAACGATATAGCTAAAGCAGTAGGATATATTGATACTAGTTATTTCTATAGAAAGTTTAAAAAATATTATGGAGTTTGCCCATCAACATTAAGAGAAATGAAAAACTATTAATAGAGGAAGCTGTCTTAAGATAGCTTCTTTTCTTATTAAAATATAGAAACTTTAATTTATTCACTAAATCTAAAGTATTTCAACTTTATGGTAAATGTTATGTATGATATATTTTAATTAGCTAATAAACGTTTACAAAGAAGGGGTTTGAGCGATGGCTAAAGTTAAGAACTTAGATAAAAGGAAAAATAAATCAATATTAAAAAAGTTAAAAGAGAATAGAGAATTTTTGATTTTAACACTACCAGGAGCAGTGTGGTTTCTAATCTTTTCATATTTGCCTATGGTAGGGATAATAATTGCTTTTAAAAATTGGAGAATTAGCGGTGGTTTTATAGAAAGTTTGATAAAGAGTGAATGGGTGGGCTTGAATAATTTTAAATTCCTATTTAATAGTAGTGACGCCTGGCTAATTACCAGAAATACAGTTTTATACAACATTGTATTTATATTTTTAGGTATAGTGCTTCCTGTCACATTAGCTATATTGCTCAAAGAGTTAATAAATAAAAGACTATCTAAGTTTTATCAAAGTTCTATGTTCTTACCTTATTTTTTATCTTGGGTTGTTGTGAGTTACTGTTTATTTGTATTTTTAAGCCCTGAAAAGGGATATATAAATGGAATTATAACAGCTTTAGGTGGAGAAAAAATATCTTGGTACACCGAGTCTAAGTATTGGACTGTAATAATAATATTTATGAGTCAATGGAAGGCAGTTGGATATGGAACAGTTGTATATTTAGCATCTATATGTGGAATAGACAAGTCTTATTATGAGGCAGCAATGATAGATGGAGCAAGTAAATGGCAACAAGTAAAATATATCACTATCCCATTATTAAAGCCTGTTTTAATAATAATGTTTATAACAGCAGTTGGAGGAATGTTTAGAGCTGATTTTGGATTATTCTATCAGCTTCCAAAAAATTCAGGAGCCTTATATTCAGTAACGAATGTTATAGATACCTATGTTTATAGAGGATTAATGAATTTAGGAAACATAGGAATGAGTTCTGCTGCAGCACTTTATCAATCATTTGTAGGGCTCATTTTAATATTAGTTACTAATGGAATTGTTAGAAAAGTAGATAATGAAAATGCATTTTTCTAGAGTAAAGGCGGTGTAGAATATGGCAGATAAATTTAAAAATATTTTTAATAAAACTAGAGGGGAAAAAGAAGTAGAAGAAGGCTCAAATAAATTTAATTCAATATCAAAACCAACAAACACAATTTTAAATATAATGTTTTCAATAATAGCAGCATTATGTATAGTACCATTTATATTTGTTTTAATAATTTCTTTTACTAGTGAGAGGGCATTGCAAACTAATGGATATAGATTTTGGCCAGAAGAGTGGAGTTTAGAGGCTTACAAATATATATTTGAGTCTGGCAGCAATATAATTAGGGCTTATGGAATAACTATTATAGTTACAATTATAGGGACAATACTAGGATTAATAATAATGACAACTTATGCTTATGCATTATCGAGGAAGAATTTTGCATATAGAAAATTCTTTACTAAGCTAATATTTATTCCTATGTTATTTTCAGGTGGTATGGTTTCATCATATTTAGTAGTAACAAGATTTTTAGGACTTAAAAATAATATATTGGCACTTATATTACCTATTTGTGTCAGTTCATTCCACATTATAATCTTGAGAACTTTCTTTAAAACTACAGTGCCTGATGCAATTATAGAATCTGCAAAAATAGATGGAGCTTCAGAATTTTTATTATTTTTAAAAATAGTATTACCAATATCACTACCAGGAATAGCAACTATAGCTCTATTTTTAACATTAGGATTTTGGAATGATTGGTTTAATGCAATGCTTTATATAGATAAGAATAGTTTAATACCATTACAATATTTACTTATAAAGCTAGAAACATCCATGGAGTTTTTAATAAATAACTCCAACACAATAGGTTTAAATGCAACAGAAGCTGTAGCAAAAATGCCAAAGGAAACAGTAAAGATGGCAATAGTAGTTATAACGACTTTACCTATTATTTTTGCTTATCCATTTTTCCAAAAATATTTTGTAAGTGGTTTAACAATTGGAGCGGTAAAAGAATAATTTTAATAAATTAATAGGTTATAAAGTTAATAGAATAGTAATAAAGAGTATAAGTTAAAATATTTAATATTTCTAGGAGAAGAGTTATGTTTTATTTATTAGAAAGAATTGAAAAGACTTGTAATGAAATAGCTAAAAATATATATAGAAGTGAAATAAGCCTTGAAAATTATATGTATATTGATGGAAACTATCATAACATAGATTTAATAAAGTATGCCAAAGAAGATGAGTGGAGAGAATTTAAAAGCGGAGATTTATGGGGTGGAAGAGATTGTCACGGATGGTTTAAATGCTCTATAGAAGTTCCAGAGAACCTCGAGGGAAAGATTGTAGCACTAGATTTTCATACCTTTGATGAGGGATGGGATGCTACAAATCCTCAATTTATCTTATATGTAAATGGAGAAGAAATACAAGGATTAGATATAAATCATAGAGAGGTAATTTTAACTCATAAAGCTATTGCAGGGACGAAATATGATATAGATTTACATGCATACGCAGGAATGTTAGCTGATAAGAAAGCTACATTATATGGCAAATTAGTAGAAATAGATATGGATTCTAGAGAGTTATACTGGAATCTAAAGGTGCCTGTAGATGTATGTAAGGAATTAGATAAAGAAGACAAAAATAGGATAGATATGATAACAGTTTTAAATGAAGCTATAAATTTAGTTGACTTAAGAAGACCAAAATCAAAAGAATATGATGAAAGTGTTAAAGAAGCAAATAAATTCTTAAATGAAAAGTTTTATGGAGAATTATGTGGTCATGAAGATGTAATAGCAACATGTGTTGGACATACTCATATAGATGTAGCTTGGCTTTGGACTGTTGCACAAACAAGAGAAAAAGTAGCTAGAAGTTTTTCAACTGTATTGAAACTAATGGAAGAATATCCAGAGTATATATTTATGTCATCACAACCACAGCTTTATAAGATGCTAAAGGAAGATCATCCTAAAATATATGAAAAGGTAAAGAAAAAAATTGAAGAAGGAGTTTGGGAACCAGAAGGATCTATGTGGCTTGAAGCAGATTGTAATCTCACATCTGGAGAGTCACTAGTAAGGCAAATACTTCATGGAAAAAGATTTTTCAAAGAAGAATTTAATGTAGATAATAAGATTTTATGGTTGCCAGACGTTTTTGGATATTCAGCAGCATTACCTCAAATACTTAAGAAATCAGATATAGATTATTTTATGACAACTAAGATAGCTTGGAATCAATTTAATAAAATTCCCAATGATACATTTATGTGGGAAGGTATAGACGGAAGCGAAGTATTAACACATTTTATAACAACCACAGGACCTGGACAAGATAGAGATTCTCACTTTACAACATATAATGGACATATTCAACCAGATGCAATAATGGGGGCATGGAGAAGATATCAAAATAAAAATATAAATAATGATGTATTAGTTTCCTTTGGATGGGGAGATGGTGGCGGTGGTGCTACTATTGAAATGCTTGAAAATAGTAGAAGATTAGCTAAAGGGATACCAGGCGCACCAAGAGTTAAAATGGGCAAATCTCTTGATTATTTTAAGAGGTTAGAAGAAAAGATTTCAGGTAATAAAGAGTTGAAAAAGTGGGTAGGAGAATTATATCTTGAATACCATAGAGGGACCTATACATCAATGGCAAGAAATAAGAGAGATAATAGAAAATGCGAAAATCTATATACAGCTGCAGAAAAGCTTAATTCTCTATCATTGCTATTAGGTAAGGAATATCCTCAAAATAATATTAATAATTCATGGGAAAAAATATTATTAAACCAATTTCATGATATTATTCCAGGTTCATCTATTAAAGAAGTCTATGATGTTACAGAAGTTGAATATAAAGAGTTATTAGAAAATGCAGATAATCTAATTGAAAATAGTATAGATTCTATAGTTTCAAATATAAATATTACAGAAAGAAGCTTAGTAGTTTTTAACACTTTAGGCTTTGATAGACATGATTTAGTAACCTTTGAAATTTCAAATGATATAAAAAATCCAGCTGTTATCGATGAAAATGATTTAGAGATTGCATGTCAAAAAGTAGAAGGAAATAAAGCCATATTTTTTGCAAAAGATATTCCTGCAAATGGATATAAATCATTTAGGGTTGTAGAAGCTACAAAAGGTATTAATGAGGTAGTTAAGCTTTCTAAAGAAGAAGCAGAAAATAGATTTTTCAAGATTAGCTTTGATAATAAAGGGCAAATCACATCATTTATAAATAAAGAAGTAAATAGAGAAATCTTAAAAGGTGGAGCAGTAGGTAATGAACTACAAGCTTTTGAAGATAAGCCTATGTGCTTTGATAACTGGGATATAGATATATATTATAAAGAGAAAATGTGGAAAATTGATGATGTTCAAAATATGGAAATTATTGAAGAAGGACCTGTAAGAAGTACATTGAAGATAGAAAGAAAGTTCTTAGAATCAAAGATAGTTCAAAAGATTCATATTTATAAGGATATAGAGAGAATAGATTTTGAAACCTATGTAGATTGGAAGGAAAAAGATATACTAGTTAAGGCTGCCTTCCCTGTAGAAATTAATGCTAAAGAAGCCACTTATGAAATTCAATATGGAAATGTAACTAGACCAACACATAATAATACATCTTGGGATGTTGCTGCATTTGAAGTTTGTGGGCATAAATGGACTGATTTATCAGAAGGAGATTTTGGTATTTCTCTATTAAATGATTCTAAGTATGGTCACGATATAAAAAATGGGAATATGAGATTAACATTATTGAAATCATCATGTGATCCGAATCCAGACGCAGATAAGGAAGAACATTTCTTCACATATTCAGTATATCCTCATACTGGAACATGGAAGGAAGCAAAAACAGTTAATCAAGCTTATCAATTAAATACTCCTTTATTTACAAAAATTATTGAAGCTAATGAAGGAATTTTAGAAAGTAAATTAAGCCTAGCTAGTGTAAATAAAGATAATGTTATGATTGAAGTTATAAAGAAAGCAGAGGATAGTAATGATTTAATAATTAGATTATACGAATTCCATAATAAGAGATCAAATGTAAACTTAACATTCTGTAAAGAGATAGAGAAGGCTGTAGAGTGTAATTTATTAGAAAAAGATATAGAAGATATAAATATAAGTGGTAATAGCATCAATTTCACAATTAAGCCTTTTGAAATAAAAACATTTAAAATTAAGCTTAGATAATTCAAATATGTAAGGTAATAATATATCGAGATTTTATAAAATCAAGATATTTTATTACCTTTAATATTAAACAGAAATTATAAAAATAAGGAGAAAATATGTTAAAGATGGACTTAACAAGTAAAAATTTAAATACACCAACAATAGTAAATATATATAACTTTATAAGGAAGACAGTATATCCTAGTGGTGAATTTGTTGAGGATGATTTAAAGACAGTATTATATCAGTTAGAAATTTTAAAGCAATATGGATTACCAGCAACCTACGCATTGAAATATGATGCATTAATGGATAAAAGATATAGTGAATTAATAAAAGAGTATGTTGATGATTATGATGAAGTAGGTGTATGGTGGGAAGTAGATAAGCAATTAGCTGAAAAAGCAGGAGTTAAATGGAAGGGAAAAACTCCAGTGGATGATCATGTAAATATAGGATATTCCTTAGGATACTCAAAAGAAGATAGATTAAAGATGGTAGATGTATATATGGAAGATTTTAAGTCTATTTTTGGATATTATCCTAAATCAGTAGGCTCTTGGGTCATCGATATTATAACTTTAACTTATTTTAAAGAAAAATATAATGTTGAAGCAGCAGCCTTATGTAGAGATCAAATTGGTACAGATGGATTTACGCTTTGGGGAGGTTATTATAACCAAGGATATTATCCAAGTGTACTAAATGAGTATATCCCTTCTCAAAGTAAGGAAATGCAATTAGATTTGCCGATATTTAGGATGCTAGGTCCTGATCCAATTTATGCTTTTGAAGATGGTTTAAGAGAATCTGTAAATGGTGTTCATACCTTAGAGCCAGCTTGTGTAATAGGACAAACTAAAGAATGGGTTGAGTGGCTATTTGACAGATGTATAAATGAACCAGTATTAGGATTTTCATATATACAAACAGGTCAAGAAAATACATTCCTATGGAATACCATGAGAAAGGGATATGAACTTCAAATTCCATATATATCACAGCTCACAAAGATAGGAAAATTAAGAGTTGAAACATTAAAAGAATCAGGAGAATGGTTTAAGAAAAAATATTTCCTTACCCCACCTACAACTATAACAGCATCTAAGGACTGGAATAAAGAAAATTTAAGAGCATCTTGGTATAATAGCAGGTTTTATAGAATGAGTCTTCTTTGGGAAAATAATCTCCTATCTATAAGAGATTTACATTTGTTTAATGAAAACTATAAGTCAAGATATTATGAAGATACGCTTAAAGATAATGAAAGCATTTTTGACTCACTTCCTATATTAAATGCTCATTATTGGAGCGATAAAGATTTAAGAGCATCAATAGATTTTGTGAAGATAGATAGTAACGAGAAGATAAATAAAGTAAGTGGAGAAGAGCCAAAGTTTTCAATAATAAATGAATCCTCATATGAAGTGAGTTGGAAAATAAATGAGGGTTCAGAAATGAATATAATATGCAAAGAATCAGAAATTGTATTTAAAGAAAGTAGTTATAAAGATGATAAGAAAAAGTTAGCATTATCCTTTAATAGAATTCCTGTGGTTAGGAATGTATATAAAAAGGAATTAGTATGTATGCATAACGGCTTTAAGTATTCTTTATATTTATCTAAGGGAGAGTTTATATTAAATGAGAATTCTAAACTACTGATTGTTTCAGAAGAAAATGAAATATCTATTATAACTTCTAAAAATGAAGATGTGATAAAAGAAGAATTTTATTCTAAAGAGTATTTATTAAATGCTGATGAAATTGATAATTATATTCCTAAGTATCAAAAGCTAAAAAGTAAGTCTAAAATATTACCAAGAGCAATGAAACCTGAAATCTTCCCTAAAAATATAGTGTTAGAAGAGCCTATTAATCAAGAATTTATTATATATAATCCAAATAAAACTGGTGAAGTTAGATATACACTAGATGGAAGTGAGCCAAATAGAGAATCAGACTCATATTCAAATCCAATAACAATAAATGATAATACTACAATTAAGGCAAAAGCTTTTATATCTGGGTTCAAAGAAAGTGAAGTAGAAGAAGTTAGTTTGTATAAATCAATAAAGATTAAAGATATAAAGACATTTACAAGTCCAGTTGAAATAAAAAAGTACAATAAAAATGGTGTTTATGATTTAATAGATGGATTAAAGGGTAGTAAGGATTATACGGATGGATGTTGGCTTGGATATCATGATGATTTAGATGTAATTATAGATTTAGGAGAAGAAAAAAATATTAGTAAAGTAACTGTAGGATTTTTGCAAGATACTAGAGCGTGGATTTATTATCCTAAATTTATAGATTTCAAGTATTCACTTGATGGAAAAGAATTCAATGAAAGTGAAATTATTTATCATAAAAATTCAACACCAAGAAAAGAAGTGGCAGTAGAAAATATAAGTTCAAAATATAAGGGGGATAAAAAGATTAGATATATAAGGATATTTGCTAAAAATGAAGAAGTATGTCCTAGTTGGAGTATTACAGCAGGTGAAGGTCCAGCTTTTATGTTTGTTGATGAAATTATTGTGGAGTAGTTGATAAGAAAAATTACTGAAGAAATCATTAAGTAATAAATATAAAATATGCTAATTAAGAAGGAGGAGTATAGATGAATATAATTCCAAGACCTAGGAAGATGAAGTATCTTGAAGAAAGGTTTAAATTAAAAAGAGAAACTAATATTATTTTAGATTATAACTGTTCTTTTGATGATTTAGATTCTGCAATATTATTACAAGATGAGATAAATAAGGACTTTGGATTTAAGATAAATATAACTAAGGCTTCAAACTGTGATATTTATAATAATTATATATTGGTAAATAAAAATCTTTCAATGGAAAATGAAGAGTATAAATTAACAATAGAAAAAGGCAGTATTGAAATAGAGGCATCTACTTCTAAAGGATTATTCTATGGAATTCAGACATTAATACAAATAATAAAAGAATATGGATATAGTTTACCAGGAGTGATAATTGAAGATAAACCTTATTTTAAACATAGAGGTTTTTACCACGATATTACTAGGGGGAAGGTACCTAAGTTAGAAACCTTAATGTATTTAGTAGATAAGGCAGCATTTTATAAGATAAATGAACTTCAATTATATATTGAGCATACCTTTGCATTTAAAGGAATGAGTGAAGTTTGGATAGATAAAGACCCGCTAACCTCAGAGGAAATATTATTATTAGATAGATATTGTAAAAATAAGCATATTGAGCTTATACCATCAATAGCCACATTTGGACATTTGTATGAAGTTTTAAAAACTAAATCATTTAAGAAGTTATGTGAATTAACAGAACCAGAAGAGTCTGATTACTCTTTTGTAGATAGGATGGCTCATCATACATTAAATGTAACTGATGAAGATAGCATAAGATTAGTTAAATATATGTTGAATCAATTTATACCTTTATTTTCATCTAATAAGTTTAATATATGTTGTGATGAAACCTTTGACTTAGGAAAAGGAAAAAGTAGTAAAACTGCTGAGAAATTAGGAGTTGGAAAGCTTTATGTTGATTTTTTAAATAAGGTTATTTCTATTGTAAAGAAATATGATAAAGAAATAATGTTTTGGGGAGATGTTATATTAGGTCATCCAGATTTAATAAATAATATAGATAAAGATGTAATTTGCCTAAATTGGAATTATTGGTGTGGTGTTGAAGAGAAGGATACAAAAATAATTTCAGAAAGTGGTAGGAAACAATACGTATGTCCCGGAGTAGGCGGATGGAGCCATTTAATGAACTTAATGGACAATGCATTTGAAAATATATATAGAATGATATCTTATGGGGTGAAGTATGATGCAATTGGAGTATTAAATACAAACTGGGGTGATTATGGAAATATAAATTTATTATCCAGCTCTATTCCAGGGATGATATATGGAGCAGCCTTATCCTGGAACCCAGAGATAGAAAAAGATTTTAGAAAAATGTATAAAGATATATCTATTTTAGAATTTAAAGATAGTAGTGGTACTTTAGTTTCATTATTATCTGATTTAAGTAAATGTCAAGAATTTGGATGGTCAGATCTTGTAATATGGAAGGAAAAATTTAATACAAATGAAGCTATAAAAAATGAGTTAATAAACAAGATGAAAACAGTAAAAATAAGTGAGTTAAAAGAACAACATGACAAAGTATCAATAATAGAGGGGAAGTTAGAGTATTTATCTTATGATATAAAAAATATAGAATCAAAAGAAGTTATGCAAGAATTTATAATTGCAGCTAGAGGGATTTTATTAATAAATAAAATAATGCTTGCAATAATAAATAATGAACTATATAAAGATAAGCTTGCGGATAATGAGGAGAATGCAAACTTTAAAGAGTTAGCAGAAGAATTTGAAGAATGGTTTTATGAATATTCAGTTATATGGAGAAAAACAAATAAGGAAAGTGAATTATATAGAATAAGAGATGTAATAAAATACACGTGTAGTTATCTACGTGATACAGAAACATTCATATAATATAGACAAATAAAATGTTTATATATATAATTGTAGAAAAGGGATTTTATATTAGAAATATAGATAACTTCTTAATGTAAACGATAAGAATTTTAAGTGATAAAGAGTACAAGTTAAATAATAATTTAGCTTGTACTTTTAAATAAATATAACTGGGAGGGAAAGAGAAAAATGAGAAATGTAAAAGAAAATAGATATGAAAAAATGCAATATTTAAAGTGCGGGAATAGTGGATTATATCTACCAAGAGTTGCTCTAGGGTTATGGCATAACTTTGGTTCAGTAGATCCACTTGAAAATCAAAAGGATATAATTTTTGAAGCCTTTAATAATGGAATAACACATTTTGATTTAGCAAATAATTATGGTCCTATTCCTGGATCAGCTGAAGAGAATTTCGGAAGGATACTAAATGAAAGTTTAAAGTCATATAGAGATGAAATGATTATTTCTACAAAAGCAGGATACTATATGTGGAAGGGACCTTATGGAGATGGAGGTTCAAGAAAGTATTTAATGTCTAGTTTAGATCAAAGCTTAAAAAGAATGGGGTTAGAATATGTAGATATATTCTATCATCATAGACCAGATAAGGATACACCGCTTGAAGAAACTATGGGAGCATTAACAGATATGGTTAAGCAAGGAAAGGCTTTATATATAGGCTTATCAAATTATCATCCAAAGGAATTAAAAGAAGCATCCAAGATATTAAAGGCAAATGGAACTCCATGTTTAATTCATCAATTTAGTTATAATATGTTTAATCGTTGGAGTGAAGTAGAAGGCTTACATGAAGTTCATAAAGAAGAAGGAATAGGTTCAATAGCTTTCTCACCATTAGCACAAGGTATGCTTACAAATAAATATCTTCATGGAATTCCAGAAGATTCAAGAGCTAAAAAAGTAACTGCTAGATTCCTACAGGAAAAGGATATAACAGAAGAAAAATTAAATAAAATAAGAAAGTTAAATGAAATAGCAGAAAGAAGAGGACAAACTCTAGCAGAAATGGCTTTATCTTGGGTATTAAGAAAAGATGCTGTTACTACAGTATTAATTGGAGCAAGTAAGGTAGAGCAAATATTAGATAATGTAAAGATAATAGATAATTTAAACTTCTCAGATGAAGAATTAAATGAAATAGAAGGAATATTATCATAGGGGTATAGCGCAATGATATTATCTAGGGATCAAATAAAATATTCTGGAAGATTTGATTTCTCTAATTCAGAAAAAGTTGAATTTGGATGGGCTAAAACATCATTAAGTATAAATTTTATTGGTAATAAAGTTTATGCAGACTTAGAATCAGATGGAGAAGATTACTTTTTAGTAGTTTTAGATGGAGAGATATATAATAATTGCTTTCCAGTTAGAGAAAGAAAGCTATATAAATTAGTAGAAGATATAGAGTATAGTGAACATAGTTTAGAATTAATTAAGAGAACAGAAGCTTTTGTTGGAACGGCAAGCTTTTATGGATTTGAACTTTTTGATGGAAAAATAATAGAACCACCTAAAGAAAAGAAATTAAAAATAGAGATATTCGGAGATTCTATAACCTGTGGTTATGGAAATGAATCAGAAAATGAATTTGGAGAGTTTAAGGCTAAAGATGAAAATAGCTATTTATCTTATGGTGCAATAGCAGCAAGAGAATTAAATGCAGAACTTAATTTAACTAGCTGGGGAGGACTTGGTTTAGTAAGAAATTATGACGATTCTCCAATGCCATTACCAGAAAGAATAGAATGGATAACTAATAAAAATACTAATAAGAAGTGGGATTTTTCTAAATATAGTCCAGATATTGTTCTAATAAATTTAGGAACCAATGACTTTAATGAACATCCTCCAGCAAAAGAGAGGTTTGTAGAGGGATATAGAACATTAATAGATAGAATTAGGAATTACTATGGAAAAGTAAAAATAATATGTGCTATAGGTCCAGTTATGGAAGGAAAGGTTCTAAATAATATAAGAGACTATGTGAAAAATCATGTAGTAGATTACTATAATTCTATTGGTGATAAGGATATATTTTTCTTAGAACATGAGCATCAAAAAGCTGAAAATGGTTATGGACAAGCATATCATCCAAGTCAAAAGACTCATTATATTATGGCTAATGAAGTAGTAGGTATAATTAAAGAAATTTTAGAACAAAAAGATATTAAAAGATAAGAGGGAGAGACTATGGAGGCAAAAGAATTTATAGTAGGAATAGATATCGGTGGAACTAATATTAGAGCTGCATTATTAGATAAAGAAAGAAACATAGTTGATAAGATAAAGATTAAAAATGAAGTAGATAATGGACCGGAATATAATTTAAGTAAGATTACTACTCATATAAATGAGAATTGGTTAGCAAAAGGAATAATTGGTGTAGGAGTTGGATGCCCAGGTCCATTAAATATTAAGACAGGAACTATATTAAAAGCTCCTAATTTAAGAGGCTGGGATAATTTCAATGTAAAGAAATTTATAGAAGATAATACTGGCTTAAAAACAGAAGTCAATAATGACGCTAATGTTGCAGGGCTTGCAGAAGCTATGATAGGAGTAGCTAAAGGTGCTGAAAGCACATTTTATATTACTGTATCAACAGGAGTTGGAGGAGCATTAATAATTGATAATAAAATTATTAATGGAGCTAATAGCTTTGCAGGAGAAATATGTAATTTAATTATTAATGAAGATAAATATAGCCATTCAGGATTAGTGCAAGGTGGATTAGAAGGTCAGTGTAGTGGTCCTAATATTGCTAGAATAGCCAGTGAAAAATTAGGGAAATCACTAGATACTCCAGAAGTCTTTGAATTATATAAAGAAAATAATACAGTAGCCCAAGATATCATTAATGAACTTTGTGAAAATTTATCAAAGGGAATATCTAATATAATTTCAGTTGTAGATCCAGAAGTGATAGTTCTTGGAGGTTCCGTTATTTTATTTAACAATGCTCTTATTGAAATAATTAAAGAAAAGGTAAGAGAAAAAGTAATTAATAAAGAAGCTGTAGATATAAGAATTGCAGAAATCGGTGATGATGCAGGACTTAGAGGAGCAGGACTCTTAATTAATGAAGAATGTAGAATGGATAATGCATAATTTTTGTTATAATTCAGCTAGCTGAATTATGAAATTTTTTAAATTCCTATGGAATTTATTCTTTTATTCTTTCATTTTTTTCATGCTTCTTTGCCTTAGCAAAGAAGCACTTCACTCTTTCATTTTAAAAAGCTCCGAAAGGAGTTTTTTTGTTAATCTTTTATTTTTTATTCTGGGATCTGTTTTATTTAAAGATAAATAATTATTAATTTTTTAACTATGATACCTTACTCTAAATTATTGTAGGATTATTATCTGAATAAATGTATAATAAAAATGTATATTATTATACATTTATTGTATTGAAATATTTAACAAATAAAAAAGCCACATAAAAGGAGGAATAAATATGCCTAATGAAAAAAATAATCATAATAGAAATGAACATTCTTATGTAGGCTATGGAATTGCCTTTGGATTGCTTGGTGGTACTTTATTTTCAATAATTATAAATTTATTCTTTAAATCTCAAATAGATTGGACTTTTGAACCTGGATTAGGAATGTTAATTGGAATAATCATAGGTTCAATAATGGACCAAAATAAAAATAAAAAATAAACTATTTATAGAATTTTTAAGCCACTATTAACTAAAGTCCAGGGATTTGTAAACACTGGACTTTTAAATTAAGGCTCTGTTTTAATTAGATGTTGATATTTTTATCTTTTTAATAAAAGTATATTATTTCCATTTGTTATGGAATTATATTCCAAAGGAGTGCATAATAAAAATATATATTATTGAATAATTGTAATATAATGCGAAAAGAATAATCATAGTAAACTATTAATATCTAAAGGTTTTATGGATATGTACGACTATTTAATAAATAAAAATATGGTATTATGTGCCATATTTTTATTGACTAAACAGTGTCAAGTTTCAATATTGTTTAAAATATTGCCAAATGAAAAAAGCCATCATCAATAATTAATTATTCTGTACCATTTTTGAGTATCATTTGATTTTTGTGGAGTTGAATCAAATCCATCCATTAAAAAACCAACTGCTGATATTATAAGTCCTATTATAATTAAACAAACACTTATATTAATAATTTTCTTTTTGAAGTTTTTAATTATCATATTTTCACCCTTTCTTATCTAAATGATTTAAATATATTGAAAGTTAATTGCATTGTAATAATTATAATTTTTTTTGATAAATATATAGTTATTAATCCCAATAAAATAGAAGTTCCAACTAATGCAATCCCTACACCTAACTGTATAATTCCTACACTTAGGATATCAGCCATCATAAATGGAGACCCAATTATACTTAATAATGATGCTGCAAAAAATGAAATAGAGGTTACTCCTGTTGTAAATGGAATACACCAAATAATAATATATGCAGATAAAATAAGTAAAATTACTGCTAATAACAAACTCCCCCATAAGGGAAAACCTAAAATTAGTAGAATTATATTTAATATTTTACTCTTGAATGATGGTATATTAATATTAATAATATCTTGTTCACTTAAGATATTATTAGCTATACTTTGAGGACTTCCAATTTTTTTGATAACTTCTTTCTCTGTAAATCCACTTTCCTTATAGTCTTCAATAATTTCTTCATAATAAGATATGAACTTATTACGTTCATCTTCATCAAGTAGTTTTAATGATTTTCTTAATGTATCAATAAATGTTGATTTATTCATTTTAATTTTCCTCCTTTATAAAATAATAAATTTTCATAACTTGTTGCCAATCATCTAAAAATTCTTTTATCCGTTCTTTTCCTGCATTTGTAATTTTATAATATTTTCTTAAACGGCTATTATGTTCAATAGAATATGTTGTAACATATTTATTTGCTTCTAAACGCTTTAATATTGGATATAATGTAGATTCAGATATTTCAATGCAACTTGAGATATCTTTAATTATTTGATACCCATATGAATCAGATTTCTGTAAAGCAGATAATACACAGTATTCTAATAACCCCTTTTTTAATTGTATATCCATATCACACCTCCTTATGTATTATACTATATAATACATAGTATAGAGTGTCAATAATATTTTTCCTATATTATAAGGTTATGTTTTGAATATATTTGAGAATTTATTATATTTATTTTTAGGGAATATAATATATGAAATATATATTATAGAAGTTATTGGAAATACTATGAGTAGTTTTGTAATCAGATTATACGTGATACTAAAAAATGGACAGATAGATATGGTTATAAATTAAAACGAAAATAACTTTGGAAATGATACAATTTTAAACTATTACGAACTAAAAGGACCGCTGTATGGTCCTTTTTTTATGTATTATTTCCCAATATTATTATACATAACCATATATAATTGAATTAAAAATAATTATTTTATATGAATAATAAAGTTTTTGAAACATTAATTAGTTTCAAAAAGTCTAATAAGTGAAAGCATCGATGCTAGGGAGGGAAATATGGATAATATTTTAAATGTAAGAGATAATGTAATCACTACTTTTGATGAAAATATGCTTGTAAAAAAAGCTATAAATGGAGATAAGAACTCTTTTATTTGCATTTTCAAAAAATATAAAGTTGATTTATATAAAATAGCATATATGTATGTAAAAGATGAGGAAAAGGCTTTAGAAATACTGCAAGAGACAATAGTAAAAGGGGTTTTTAATATTAATAAGCTGAAAAATCCAAGTTACTTTAAAACCTGGATAACTAGAGTATTAATAAACGTAGCTATTGATATGAACAAAAGAGATTCTAAAACTGAACAACTAGGTGAAGAACATAATGTAATACAAGATATCTCAGTGGTTTCCATAGAAGAAAAAATAGATTTATATAATGCAGTTGATTTGCTTAAAGATAATTATAAAACTGTAATAATAATGAAGTATTTCAATGATATGAAGATTAAAGATATTTCTGAAATAATGAGTCTTCCTGAAAGTACAGTTAAAACATATCTTACTAGAGCAAAAGATTCATTAAAGAAAATATTAAAGGAGGATTATTTAAATGAATAAAAATGACTTTAATAATATAAAAATACCTGAAAATATAGATGGATTTATAGAAGATTCATTTAATAATGCATATAAATTTAAAAATAAAAAAAGAACTAAGAAGATTTCAGGAATAATAGCTGCTGGATTAACTTGTTTCATTATGTTAGGTGTTACTAAGCCAACTATTGCAAGTGTAATACCACCATTAGAAAAAGTATTTCAGCATTTGCAGGACAGGATAATTAATGGAGGAAAAGGTATTAATTATGGAACTATAAATGAAACAATAAAAAATAATGGTGTTGAAGTAACACTAGAAGATATTATATTTGATGGTAAGTATTTATATGCATCATATATTGTAAAAAGTGATACTCCTTTTAGAACAGAAGAAATACCAATTAATGAAAGACAACTCTTATATGAGCATAATGAAAAGTTAAGTTTCACAGATGAAAAACCTGATTCTTCAGGAATATCTGGTCTTGAAGGTATGTTTATAGACGATAATACATTTAAAGGTGTAGAAAAATACAATTTAAGCTCATTAAATGCTGAAATACCAGATTCTTTTGAGTTTGAAATATTAATTAACTTATTTAGATGTTTTCCTATTGTTGGTGATGATAGAGCTGAATTGATGAGAGTAGGAGATTGGGGCTTTAAAGCTAAAGTAAATAAAGAAGAAAACTTATCTAAGAACTTTGAAATAAACTCTACTAGCAATGAGGGAATTCATATTAAAGAAATTTTTGTGACTCCTTTTGAAATAGGTGTAACAATCTTACACCAAGAGGGTACATCACCGGGTTCATATGATGTAAGTGTCAGTGATAAATATGGAAATAATCTTAATCCAAAAGAAGGAAGATGGGGAGAAACTTTCTCTGATACTATATTTAATAAAATAAATTTGAAAGGTGATGAATTAATAATTAGTATCTACAATAATTCTTCTAAAGATAAGTTACTATTTGAAAAGGAAGTTAATATAAAATGATTTTAGTAATTATTAAAAATATAATTTATTTATTTAATAAAAATACTTTGTTTTATTTGATGTTGATAATTATTTTTTAAACAATAGTAGTATAGTATCTATAATTCTTATAGGATTATATTTTTAATAAATGTATAATAAAAATATATATTATTACACAATTGTATTAAGTACGAACCAGAGATTATTTATATGATTTCTAAATAGGGGGATAAAATCATGTTTGAAGATTTTATTGAAAAAACAAAAGAATGGGCAATAAATGAGCCTTTTGTTGAAGCAATTATTTTAGTAGGTTCTTATGCAAGAGGTACACAAAAGGTAGATTCTGATATTGATTTAGTTATTCTAACTTCTAATAAGCAATACTATATTGATAATACTCAAATATTAAGTGCCTTTGGGTTGATTGATAGGTCAAATATTGAGTTCTATGGTGAGTGTACTTCAATTCGTATTTGGTATAATAGCGGATTAGAAGTAGAATTTGGAATGGTGCCTTTAACTTGGATTCATTTACCTTTAGACTACGGAACAGAACGAACTTTGTCTGATGGGTATAGGATATTAGTTGATAAAAAAAATATGTTTTGGTCAATTGAATCTATAATACCTCAACATACTTAATAAGCATAATCAGAAATTATTTTGCTAAGCACTATTAATATATTGTGAGTTAATTATTTATAGGGAGTGAACAATTATTATATATGGATAAAGAAAATACTTATGTTAAAGAATTATTAAATAAAGATGAATTTCTTAAAGCATTTCCAATAATGAAGCAGTTGAGAACACATTTAATTGAGGAAACATATTTAAACTTAATTTTAGATATGAAAAAGGAAGGTTATAAAATGTTTTCACTTTATGCAAATGATGAAATTGTAGCTGTTGCAGGTGTGATTAAACTTACAAATCTATATTATGGCAAACATGTATGGGTTAATGATTTAGTTACTGATGTAAGCAAAAGATCAAATAAATATGGACAAAAACTCTTATCATTTATTATCGAATGGGCAAAAGAGAATGGTTGTGATGTAGTGGCACTATCATCAGGAATACAACGAGTAGAAGCTCATAAGTTTTATGAACTCAAAATGGGATTTGATAAAGTAAGTTATGTATTTAAAAAACAACTTTAATTTGTGATACACAATTTATTTAGTTTAAAGTTAAGGTTGTTTTGGAACTAAATATTTTTTATGAAATACGGAGGATAAAATATGAAAATTATAGATAGTATCTATGGTGAGTTTGAAATTGAATTGATTTTAGAAGAACTTATAAAAACAAGAGAAGTACAAAGATTAAAAGGGATTCATCAAGGTGGGGCAAGCTATTTAATTAATCCAGAGTGGAGTGTTACTAGATATGATCATTCTATAGGTACAATGTTATTTATAAGAATGATGGGTGGGACTATCAAAGAGCAGATAGCAGGTTTATTGCATGATATTTCTCATACTGCATTTTCACATGTTATTGATTTTGTTTTTAAGAATAGTAATGAAGATTATCATGAAAAGATATACGATGAAATCATTGAATCCTCTACTATCCCTAAAATATTATCAACTAATGGATATGACTATAAAGATATACTTTTCAACGAATCTAAGTGGACAATACTTGAAAAAAAAGCACCTAAGTTATGTGCAGATAGAATAGATTATACATTAAGAGATATGTATCATTATGGATTTATATCAAAAGATGAAATTAAATTATTTTTAAGAAATTTATCTGTAATTGAAAATGAAATAGTAATTAATTCTGTGGAAATTTCTGAATGGTTTGTAGATGTATACTATAAAGAAGTCATAGGATTTTTTATGAATCCACTAAATGTATATGCCTATGATAGGTTATCTAAAGCATTAGAGATAGCAGTTAACTTACATGAAATTACTTTAGATGATTTATTAAAAGAAGATGATTACGTATATGGTTTATTAAGAAATTCTAGTTCAGAGGAAGTGATAAACTTAATTAATTCAATCAATGACAAAGTAAAATTAATAGAAGATAAAGAAAATTATAATATATTTCAAAAAAGTAAGGCAAGACTGATTGACCCAACTATAAATATTGAAGGCAAATGTTGTAAAGCCTCAGAGAAATCAAGTATTGTAAAAAAATTAAACCAGAAGGCATTGAAAAAATTTGAGGAAGGTGTGTTTATTAAAATAGTATGAAATATGTAAATTCCAATTTGTAAGTTATATATGATAAGCAATTTTAAATTATTACAAATTAAGGCTCTGTTAGATAACTTTGTTGTTATATCATAATAAAAATAACCATACCTTTGTATTTTCAATCATTTGAATGATAAGGTATGGTTATTTATTTATTTTGATTTTTTATATTTTTTAAAAGCCTTATTCGCATCCAGACTGACGTCTTTTAAAAATAGGATTAACCAAATAATGCAAGTAAGAATACCAAAATATTGAGAAATAAAGTAGGATAAAATGGCTCCTACTCCTAAGATAGCGGTCCATAGTAACAATGAATTTCGTTGGTAACTAACCAGTTTCTTCTGGTCATACAAATCTCTTTGAGATTTTGATAACATGTTAAAACCGCTAATTAACATAGCTCCTTTTTCTCCTAATAGAGCAAAGAGTAAGGCTATTACCCCAAAACAAATTGATAAAGCTATACAAATATAAAAAACTAAATAATCAGTATTCATGGGCTCTCACTCCTTTAATATCCTCATCTCTATTATACACATATCTGTATTATTTGAGCTATTATTATCTGTACAAGGCTATTCTATTTCTGTAAGCAAGATATTTTGTTGACACACCATTAAAATGTTCCATCCACTGTTTAAGACGACTATGAAAGGAATTTATTCATTAATTATTTTATTCTTTCATTTTTTCATTTCAATTTTGCAAATGCAAAAGAGAAGCTTCACTTCAAAAAAATGCATAATGCATAATTGATAATGCATAATTTATGAAATAACTCAGACAAGCTGAGTTATGAAATCTATAAACTCCGAAAGGAGTTTAGTCCTTAATTATTCATTAAGCATTGTGCATTATGCATTATATTTTATTTCATTCTTTCATTTTAAAAAACTCCGTCAGGAGTTTTCACCTTAATTATGCATTAAGCATTATGCATTATCCATTAATTCTGTTATGCATTACGCATTATCCATTATGCATTAGCGTAAGCTAACCCTTGTTTTATTTGGAGAAATTCCATAATACTTTTTATAAAGTTTACTGAAATAATAAGGATCACTATAGCCAACCATCTCAGCAATACTTTTTATCGATAGCTTGGAGTTTTCTAATAATTCTTTAGCCTTTGATAACCTAATTTGTATCAAATAGTTTATTGGGGAGTCTCCCATAATTTCTTTAAAAATTTTAGATATATAAACAGGGCTTAAGTACATATTTTTTGATAATGTGTACAATGATATGTCTTGTACATAATTTTCATTTAAGTATTTAGTTATTCCTTCTACCAATTCTTTTTTCTCACGTGATTTAAAAGCGAATTCATGAGAATCAAGATCACGTGGTTCTTCATTTATTTCTCTATGTATAAGTACTAATAGTTTCATCACAAGAGATTTTAACATAAATGGAGAAGTCTGATTAGAATTTTTTTGCTCATCAAATATTTCTAGACAAGTTTTTAAAATATAATCTTTATATTTATTAAAAGTTAATATATGATTATTATTAAAATCAATATAATCTTTTTTAGAATTACTAAATAGATTTAAATTAGTTAACCCAATATGAAGTTCTCTACATCTAGTATTAGAATCAAAAAGTTCTTTATGATATACTCCTGGATTAGATATTAAAACTTGTCCTTTTTTCAAAGTATATTTTTCACCTTCAATTAAATAATCTACTGAACCAGAAATTATAAAAGATAATTCAATAAAGTCATTATGACAGTGATAATTAGTTTCTGGAATATCAGTTTCAGGAGAACAATTTGCATCGATTACAAAAAGAATTTGAGGATTATAATTATCTATGCTCGTATATATCTTACTCATATTAATACCCCTATAAATGTTACTTTTAAATGTATAATAATATACATTTAAAGTTTAATATAATACATTTTTATTTTCAATAACTTATTTATAATCATACTTAGAAATAAATAATATAAGGAGAAATGATATGGATAGCATAAAATGGATATTTAGTTATTTAAAGAAACATAGATTAAAATATTTCTTTGCATTATTTTTAGTATTACTAACTTCAGCAATAAATATGATAAATCCATTTATTACTGGCAGAATTGTTGATAGAGTTTTAGGAAAGGGTGAGACATCATTACTTATTCCACTTGTATCAATAATGATATCTGTTGTAATTGTGAAAGGAATTATGACTTATAGCTATCAAATGATATTAGAAATAATTTCACAAGATGTTCTTTTTAAATTAAGGACAGACTTATATGACAAGCTACTGAATTTAGATATTAATTTTTATAGCAGAGTTAAAACTGGAGATCTTATGGCTAGGATGACAGGAGATACTG
This sequence comes from Clostridium lamae, assembly GCF_033043255.1. NCBI lineage: Bacteria > Bacillati > Bacillota > Clostridia > Eubacteriales > Clostridiaceae > Clostridium > Clostridium lamae. The sequence goes on from NZ_JASCQJ010000011.1 coordinate 79,404, forward strand.
ATGCTATTAGACATTTTGTTGCTTGGGTTGTTTACAATATATTATCAGCTATAACAACCTTTAGTTTTGCAATTATTTCAATGATGTATGTAAATGCTATTTTAACTATATCTATGTTACTTGTTGCACCTATGATTGGATTTATAACTTTTAAAATGAGTAAGAAAATTTTACCTACATTCCATAATACAAGAGAAGCTTATTCAAGATTAAATTCAGTTGTACAAGAGAATATAAGTGGTAATAGAGTAGTAAGAGCCTTTGGTAGAGAAGATTTTGAGATTAATAAATTTACCATTGAAAATGAAAATTATAGAAATAAAAATTTAGATACAATAAATGTTGCTAAAAAATATATTCCAAAGCTTGAGTTTTTCTCTAATAGCCTTTCTGTAATTATGGTATTAGTTGGTGGGATTTTAGTATCTATGGAAAAGATAACCTTTGGAAATATTATTACTTTCAGTAGTTTGCTATGGGCATTAAATATGCCAATGAGAATGAGTGGATATTTAATTAATGATGCACAAAGATTTATAGCTTCTTCTGCTAAAATTATGGATTTATTAAAAACAGAAAGCAGTATAGTAAATAAAGAGTGGGCACGTAACATTAATAAATTTAAGGGAAATATTGAATTTAAAAATGTAAGCTTAGTTTTAGAAGGAAGAAAAGTTATTAATAATATTTCCTTTAAGGTAGATGCAGGACAAACAGTTGGATTAGTTGGACATACTGGTTCAGGAAAATCTCTTATAATAAATTTACTTTCAAGATTTTACGATGCTACAGAAGGTGATGTTTATATTGATGGAATTAACGTAAAAGATATAGATTTAGACGTTTTAAGAAGTAATATAGCTACAGCTATGCAGGATATATTCTTATTTTCAGATACGATTAAAGATAATATAGCCTTTAGTAATCCAAGAGCAAATCTCTCTGAAATAAAGAGAGTTTCTAAAAAAGCCCAAGCTCATGGTTTTATTAAGAAATTAGATGAAGGTTATGAAACTATAGTAGGGGAAAGAGGAGTAGGTCTTTCAGGTGGACAAAAGCAAAGAGTTTCACTAGCTAGAGCAATGATGAAAAATGCTTCAATATTTGTATTAGATGATGTAACTTCTGCAGTGGATATGGAAACAGAAAAGAAAATTCAATATGAGTTAAAGAATATGAAAGAGAAGAAAACTACATTTATAATTGCACATAGAATTTCTTCATTAAAACAAGCAGATTTAATATTAGTATTAGATAATGGGGAAATAGTTGAAAGAGGAACTCATGAGGAGCTTGTACAAAAGAGAGGATATTACTCAAATATATTTTATACTCAATATGGTAATTTAGACATAATGAAGGGAGGAGTATAAATGGCTAGAAATAAATATGATGTAGATGAAGAATTAGAAGTTGGATTTAATCTAAGTTATTTAAAAAGATTATTAAAGTATATGAAGCCTTATAAGAGCAAGATAACAACTTCAGTATTTTTAATGTTAATATCAAGTGCACTTTCATTATTAGGACCAGTAATAATGAAGACAGCAATAGATAAATATATACCAAATAAGGATATTAAAAGCATAGTTTTGATTTCAATTTTATATCTAATGATATTTGTAACTATAGCAATAATTATGAAGCATAGAATGCACACTATGGGTAACGTTGGACAAAGTATATTAGTTGATATGAGACATGATTTATTTAGAAATCTTCAATTTGTTCCATTTAATTATTATGATACAAGACCTCATGGAAAAATATTAGTAAGAGTAGTTAATTATATTAATTCTCTTAGTGATATCTTATCTAATGGTTTTGTAAATTTAATTGCAGATATGGTTACCTTAGTTATGGCACTAATATTTATGTCATTTTTAAGTATAAAGTTAACCTTAGTTACTTTAATTGGTATCCCTATACTTATGATAGTTATGCTATCTTTAAAAAATGCACAAAGAAGAGCTTTCCAAAGAGTTAGTGCAAAGCAATCTAATTTAAATGCCTATATTCATGAAAGTATAAATGGAATAAGAGTAACACAATCTTTTGCAAGAAAAAAAGAAAGTATGGATACATTTAAGGAACTTTGCTTAGAAAATAGTAATGCATGGATGAGAGCTGTAAGATTAAATTTCTTAGTTTGGCCAAGTATAGATATTATTTCTGTAACATCAGTAGTTTTAATTTATACTTTTGGAATTTTAGTATTTAGAGATTCAGTTTCTTTAGGATTAATAGCTGCCTTTGTTTCATATGTATGGATATTTTGGATGCCAATAATGAATATAGGTAATTTCTATAATACATTAATTAATGCAATGGCTTACCTAGAAAGAATATTTGAAACTATGGATGAAGAACCAGAATATGATAAGAAGGATGCAATAGAAATAAAGGATATACAAGGCAATGTAGAGTTCAAAAATGTAAATTTTGAATATGAAAAAGATAGTGCTATTTTAGAGAATTTAAGTATGAATGTTAAATCAGGAGAAAAAATAGCTTTAGTTGGACCTACAGGAGCAGGCAAAACTACAATAGTTAACTTACTTTCAAGATTTTATAGAATAAAGTCAGGTGAAGTTTTAATTGATGGAATAAATATAAATGATGTTACATTAAAGTCTTTAAGAAAAGAAATAGGTGTTATGCTTCAAGATCCATTTGTTTTCTCTGGAACAATAATGGAAAACATAAGATATGGAAGATTAGATGCTACAGATGAAGAAGTAATACAAGCTGCTAAGATAGTTAGAGCAGATGATTTTATAAAAGAATTTAAGGATGGGTATAACACTAATTTAAATGAACAAGGAAGTGGGTTATCGGTTGGACAAAAGCAACTTATATCCTTTGCTAGAGTATTATTATCAGATCCTAAAATATTAATTTTAGATGAAGCAACAGCAAGTATAGATACTGAAACAGAAGCATTATTACAAGAAGGAATTGAAGAACTGCTAAAGGGAAGAACATCTTTTGTAATAGCTCATAGATTATCAACTATAGTTAATTCAGATAAGATAATGTTTATAGGAGATAAGAATATCTTAGAAGAGGGAACTCATAATGATTTATTAAATAAAAAAGGATTATATTATAATTTATATAAGTCACAATATTTAGATATTTAATTTGAAGTTAAGGTAAAATATGGTACAATAATATAAAAGGTATTGAAAGGGGAATGTAAGTAATGACACCAACTAATTGCTAATATAAATTAATTTTTAATTTTATATTTATTTTATAATGAGCAAAAAATTCACCTAGTTAATTAGGTTTTATTGTTATGCTCTTTATGGAAGAAAGCATTTAGAAGGTAACTTACATCACTGAATACAAGGATCATAGTTTAAATAAGTATTCTTTTAATTAGATTAGCCTAAACTGACATAAGGATTATTTATGTTATTTTTGATAGTTTATAATTAGTTAGAGTATTGTTATATTAAAGACTATTATAATAATGTTATTTCAGACTGTAGGGAGAGAAAATCTTCTTACGGTCTTTTTGTTTTAAATCTTTATACTTTTACCTTAGATCATTAATATACAAGGAAAGAAGGGGTATTTATGTTTGAATTGTCATTAGTTAATGTAAAAAAATATATGGAAGCAACTCTTGTGCTTAAGAATATTAATTTTCAAGTTTATTCTGGAGAAAAGGTTGGTATTGTTGGGGTTAATGGAAGTGGTAAAAGTACTATATTAAGGTTAATTGCAGGAATACTACCAATGGATTATTGTGTTGGATATCCAGGTGCTACTAGTCCTGGGTATGATGAAGGTTTTATTAATATGCCTAGTGGTGCTACCTCAGCATATTTAGAGCAAATACCACAATATGAAGATGGTATTAAGGTTATTGATGTATTAAAAATGGCCTTTCATGAAGTTTATAAAATAGAAGAAAAAATGCATGAATTAGAAGAAAAAATGAGGCTTCTAGAAGGGGAAGAATTAGAGAGAACATTAAAAAGATATAGTAATTTACTTCAAAGCTATGAAGTTAAAGGTGGCTACAATACAGAAGAAAAATTAGGAAGAATATGTACAGGGTTAAAGTTTACAGAAAGCTTTTTAGATAAGGACTTTAATTTATTAAGTGGAGGTGAAAAAACTACTGTTATTTTAGGAAAAATATTAATGGATAATCCAGATATTTTATTATTAGATGAACCTACAAATCACTTAGACATGGATTCTATCGAATGGCTTGAAGGATATCTTAAGAGATACGAAGGTATTGTAATTATAGTTTCTCATGATAGATATTTCTTAGATAATGTAGTAAATAAAATTGTAGAAATAGAAGATATGGAAAGTGAAACTTACAAAGGTAATTATTCAAGCTATGTTAAGCTAAAGGAAGAAAAGCTTATTGAGGAAATGCATAATTATAAGGAGCAGCAAAAAGAAATAAAGAGCATGGAAAATACTATAAAAGAGCTTAGAGATTGGGCAATAAGAGGTGGTAGTAGTAAATTCTTTAAAAGAGCTGCTAGTATGGCAAAAAGGCTTGAAAAAATGAAAAATAGTGATGAGGCACAAAAGCCAAAGGTTGAAAATAAGACTATGAAGTTAAATTTTAAAAGTAGTGAAAGATCTGGTAATGAAACTATAAAAGCAGAAGGTCTATGTAAAAGCTATGATGATAAAATTATTTTTAATGAGGCTGATTTATTAGTAAACTTTAAAGAAAGAGTTGCTTTAATTGGACCTAATGGTAGTGGGAAAACAACTTTTCTAAGAATATTACTGGGAGAGGAAGCTCCAGATAAAGGTAGAGTAGAATTAGGGGCTAATGTAAGATTAGGATATTTACCACAGGTTATTACTTTTAGTAATGAGGATCATACTGTACTTCAAGCCTTTAGGGATAATATTTCTATATTAGAAGGGCAAGCAAGACAGTATTTATCTAAGTTTATGTTTTTTGGGAATAGTGTATTTAAAAAGGTTAAGTCCTTATCTGGAGGAGAAAGAATAAGGTTAAAGCTTTCTATACTGCTATATGAAGATATAAATTTATTAATATTAGATGAGCCAACAAATCATCTTGATATTGATTCAATAGAAACTTTTGAAGAAGCTTTAGAAGAGTTTAAGGGAACTATTTTCTTTATATCCCACGATAGATATTTTATTAATAAAATTAGTGAAAGAGTTATTGCTATTGAAGATTATAAATTTAAAAGTTATCTTGGAAACTATGATTACTATAAGGAAATACAAGATAAATTAAAGCTAGAAAAAGAGAGTAGGATTATTGAAGAGCAAAAAGAAATAAAAAAAGAAAAGAAGAAAAAAGAAGTAGATGAAGTAAAAAAGAGAGAAAGCGAAATAAAAAAACTAGAGGGAAGAATCCAAAGGCTTGAAGAGGAAATTGGTGATATGGAAGAAGCTATGGCAAATCCAACAATGAATCATGAGGAATTAAATGAGTTGTTTTTAAAAAAGGAAGAATTGAACTTAGAATTAGAAAATGTAATGGAGGAGTGGATGAAAATCAACATGTAATTTTTATAAATACTCAGTCAAGTGAATTTTTTTATTATAAAAGATGATACTAATAACTGAGTATTTATAAAAAGGAGGATTTTTATGGACTCTCTTTCTAAGAAGTTTTCAAAATATCTTCTTGTTTCTTCATTGGGATCTAGTATTATCGGAAGTATTTTTGTAATATTTCTAAGTTTCATAAAGGGATTTGATGCGAAACAAATTAGCTTTATTGTGGGAACAACGCCATTAATAGTACTTCCTATATTTTTGATGTGGGGAAGTATATTAGATAAATATAAGAATGTAATTAGACTTAGTAAACTTATAAACCTATCAAATATAGTTACTATAGTGTTATTAATATTAATAAATAATTTCATTCTATTTTTTATAATTAATTTAGTAAGAAGTATTTTACTTCAGCCTGGAGGAACATTAAATGATAAGTATTTATTAAATATATCAAAGGTTAAGGAAGGTTCTTATGGGCATATTAGAGTAATGTTAACTATTGGATATGGACTTGCAGGTATAATAGCACCAATAGCAATAAAGCTTGGTGGAGTGTATTTAGCGATAATAGTAGGAAGTATCTTAATATTACTAAGTATTTTTACACTAAATAAGCTCTCACACGTAGAAGAAGATGTTATAGAAAAAAATGAAACAAGCAAAAAAAGTAGAAAAGGACTTTTAAAATCTATAATAGAGTTGTTAAAAAACAAAAGATATTTAAGGTACTTAATAATAATATCAGTTATTTGGGGAACTCAAAATGCTGCTGCTGGATACGGAATTCAAATTATGTTAATAGATTTAAAGGTATCAGATGCAATTATAAGTCTTATTCCTTTTGTAATGGTTATATTTGAGATTGTTCTCTTATTAACTTATGACAAAATTAAGATATTAGAAAAAACAGATATAGCACTATTAATATCACTTATAACTCTCTCAGTTAGATGGGCAATAATGATTTTTACAAATTCTTATATAGTAATTTTAATTATAACAATGCTTCATGGAATAGTAACAGGAATAGTGTTACAAATACAAAATAAAATAGTTGGAAACATTGTACCTCCAGAGCAACACTTTATAGCATTTATATTAATGAGCTCATTATCAGGTACTATTTTACCAAGTATTTTAAATTTAACTACAGGAGTGTTATATAGTAATCACGGAATAAGGATATTTGGGATGGTGTACTTAGTTTTAGCTATTATAGCCTTGATATTATTAAGCAGTAAAATATTCCAAAGAAAAAAAGCATAAAAAAATATTTTTTATATTGACAAATACAAAATAGATATATAGAATATATATTAACAATTGAATATTTTTCCATAAAAGACGGAGGGACTGGCCCAAGGAAGTCAAAGTGCGAAGCACAATGCGTAATTGATAATGCATAATGCATAATTAAGGTGAAAACTACTAAAGTAGTTTTTAAGATTTAGTTAAGCATAGCGCAATATTAATAATGCAGAGTTAATAATGTAAAGTGATTAATGTACAATTTGCTAATTTTCATAATTCAGCTTGTCTGAATTATTTCAACAAGTACGCATTATCAATTATGCATTATTCATTAACAGCTGGCACTATTCCTGCAGTTACTACTGCGTCTGAAATATGAGAACAAAATATGTGTATATTACACTGCTTTCTTATTTTTTAGGAAAGCAGTTTTTTTTATACAATTTTTTATAAAGGGAGGGAAATTTATGATTCTATTAAAAAATCTAAGTAAAACTTATAACACAAAAGCTGGACAAGTAGAAGCACTAAAGGATGTAACACTAAACATTAAAAAAGGTGAGATTTATGGAATTATAGGTTTTAGTGGAGCAGGGAAATCCACATTGGTTAGATGTATTAACCTCTTAGAGAAACCAACTAGTGGTGAAGTATTTATAGATGGGAGAGAGCTTAGTAGCTTATCAAATAAGGAGCTTAGGGAAGAAAGAAAAAAGATAGGTATGATATTTCAACATTTCAATCTTATGAAATCTAGAACTGTATTTGAAAATATCGCTTATCCACTTAAAGGTAATGGATATTCAAAAGAAGAGATAAAGAATAAGGTTAATGAGTTATTGAAACTAGTTGAATTAGAAGATAAAGCTAATGTTTATCCCTCACAACTAAGTGGTGGGCAAAAGCAAAGAGTTGGGATTGCAAGAGCTTTAGCAAATGATCCAAAAGTTTTACTATGTGATGAAGCAACAAGTGCCTTAGATCCACAAACTACAAAATCAATATTAAGGCTTTTGAAAGAAGTAAATAAAAAGTTTGGAATAACAATAGTGATAATAACTCATGAAATGCAGGTAGTAAAGGAAATTTGTACAAGAGCTGCTGTAATGGAAGATGGGAAGGTTGTTGAAGAGGGGAATATATTTAAAATATTCTCAGAGCCAAGAGAGACGATAACAAAGAGCTTTATAGATAGTACATCTTTATTAACTAACATTTATGATTTAATTAAGGACGGATCTTCAGTAGTTGATATAAAGGAAGATGAGAAGATATTAAAACTAAAATATTTAGAGGATAGTACAAGTGAGCCAATAATTTCAATAGTGTCTAGAGAATTCAATGTAGATACTAGCATAATCTTTGGCAATATAGAGATAATCCAAGACTCTCCTTTAGGTGGGTTAATAGTAATCATAAGAGGAGAAGAAAGTAAAATTAATAATGTTATAGAGTATCTTAAAGAAAATAAGGTGGAAGTAGAGGTGATTAAGGATGGAAAGCATAGTACAAAGATTATTGCCTAATGCAGTAACAAAGATACCAGAAATTTATAAGGCTACTTTAGATACCTTACTCATGATTTTTGTAGCAGGAGCTATTTCCTTTGTTATTGGACTTATATTAGGGGTGATATTAGTTGTAACAAAGAAGGGGAATATACTAGAAAATAAGCCAATTTATTATGTTTTAGAAAAAATAATAAATATAACAAGATCAATTCCATTTATAATTTTATTAGCAGCAGTAATTCCATTAACAAGAGCTATTGTAGGAACTGCTATTGGAACAAAGGGTTCTTTTGTACCATTAGTTTTTGGAACAATACCTTTCTTTGCAAGACAGATAGAAAGTGCTTTATCTGAAATTGATAAGGGGGTAATTGAAGCAGCAGAGTCAATGGGGTCATCATCACTTGAAATAATATTCAGAGTTTATTTAAGAGAAAGTATTCCTAATATAGTAAGAGCTACGACAATAACATTTATAAGCTTAGTAGGTTTAACAGCTATGGCAGGCTCGGTAGGGGGTGGGGGCCTTGGTGACCTAGCTATAAGATATGGCTATCAAAGATATCAAGTGGATATAACTTTTGTTACTGTAATAATACTACTTATATTTGTAAATATAATCCAAGGGGCAGGAAATTTAATAATTAAAAAAACAACACATTAGTTAGGTAATAGTGAATAAGTAATAGTGAATAAGTAATAGTGAATAGTGAAGAGTGAAGAGTTTGGGGAATTAATATTGAACAGGCAATAAGCAATAAGTAATAAATAAAAAGGAGAGTGTAAATATGAAAACAAAAAAAATATTAAATATTATATTATCAGGAGTATTAGTTTTATCATTAGCAGGCTGTGGGGCAGCAGAAGCTAGTAAAGAGAATAAAGTAGTTAAAGTAGGATTAGTTGGAGAAAATACAGAGCAATGGGGACCAGTAATAAAAAATCTAGCAGAGGAAGGAATAACTGTAGAGCTTGTTACTTTTTCAGATTACAGTCAGCCTAATCAAGCTTTATCAGATAAAGAAATAGATTTAAATGCTTTTCAGCATTATGCATACTTGAATCAAGATATTAAAGATAGAGGACTTGATTTATCAGTTATAGGAGAAACAATAATAGCTCCGCTTGGAATATATTCTAATAAAATAAAATCATTAGATGAATTAAAGGATGGAGATTCAATTGCAATACCAAGTGATGCAACTAATGGAGGAAGATCTCTTAAAGTTTTAGAAACAGCGGGAGTTATAAAGGTAAATCCAGAAGCAGGTTATACACCAACATTAAGTGATATAACTGAAAATCCTAAAAATATAAAATTTGTAGAAGTTGAAGCAGCACAAACACCAAGATTATTAGATGATGTAGCTGCTGCATTTATAAATGGTGGACACGCTGTTGATGCAGGATTTTATCCAAGTTCAGATGCTATATATTTAGAAAAAGTAATAGAAGGCAGTGATAATCCATATATAAATATAATTGTTGCAAGAACAGAGGATAAAGATAATGAAACTTACAAAAAAGTTGTAGATGCATATAGAACAGAAGAAGTTGCAAAAGTAATAGAAGAGCAATATAAAGGCGCATATCTACCAACTTGGAAATAGAAATTTATAAATAGAAGGGGGCAAATTCAATGAGTATAAAAGATTATGTTTTAAAAGAAAAAGATTATATTATTTCTCTACGAAGAGAATTGCATAAATATCCAGAAGAGAGTTTAAAGGAATATAAAACAGCAAAAAGAATTGAAGAAGAGTTAGATAAATTAAATATTCCACATAAGAGAATAGGAGACACAGGGGTTTTAGGGTTGATAAAAGGGGCTAATTCAAGAGGGAAAGTTATAGCTTTAAGAGCAGATATAGATGGGCTTAAAGTTCCAGATGATAAGGAAGTAGAATATAAATCACAAAATGAAGGATATCACCATGCTTGTGGTCATGATGCACATACAGCTAGTCTTATTGGAACCGCAAAAATATTAAAAGAGAGAGAAAATGAATTAAATGGGGAAGTAAGATTATTCTTTCAACAAGCAGAAGAAATTGGACAAGGGGCTAAGATATTTATTAAAGAGGGCGCATTAGATGGGGTAGAAGAGATAGTTGGGGCACACGTATCCTCTCATATAGATATTGGAAAGGTATCAGTAACAAGTGGACCTATATCAGCTTCATGTGATTACTTTAAAATAAAGGTAAAAGGAAAGGGAGGACATGTATCTGTACCACATTTATCAATAGATGCTTTATATATTGCAAGCCAAATAGTTATTAATTTGCAATCAATAGTAAGTAGACAAACAGATCCTGTTGATACAGTTGTTGTAGGTGTTGGTGTAATTAGTGCGGGCACAATATATAATGCAGTAGCAGAAGAAGCGGTACTAGAGGGAACAACAAGAACTTTTTCCTTTGAAACAAGAGAAAAAACTAATAAGAATGTAGAAAAAATAGCAAAATCTATTGGAGAAATATATGGAGCAGAAGTTTCAGTAGAATTTAAAGATTATGCATCACCACTAATAAATGATGAAAAAGTTAGTGAAGAAGTGGTAGCTATTGCTAGTAATGTAGTTGGTGAAGAAAATGTACTAACTAATCAGCCTAAGAGATTAGGAGCAGATGATTTTGCAGAATTTTTAATAGAAGTTCCAGGCACATATATTCATGTAGGAACTAAAAACTCAAATAACTCAAACACTTCTGCAGAACATCATAATCATTTATTTGATATAGATGAAGAGGGTCTATTAATAACTACAAATATAGAAGTAGACTATGTATTGAGTAAGCTACTGTAAGGAATGGAAGAATGGTCCCCAGGGGAAAATCCCCTGGGGATTTTCCCCTGGGGACCATAAAATGGAAATCAGTTAATAATTCTCTTTGCTGAAGTGATAGCATTTAAATTTATAGGTTGTATCCTTACAACATCTCCTGTATTTGGCGCATGAAGTATATAACCCCCATCTATATAGAATGCTACATGGGTAGCAGGTCTTCCCCAAAATACTAAGTCACCAGTTCTAAGTTCAGATAAACTTATACTTGTTCCAAAATTCTGCTGATCTTGTGATACCCTTGGTAAATAATATCCAAACTGAGCATAACAATATTGTACTAAGCCAGAGCAATCAAAGCCACTAGGACTTGTACCACCCCAAACATAAGGTACTCCTTGAAATTGGCTAGCATAGGCTACAACTTCTGCTGCAGTATAATTATTGCTTACTGGATAATTTGTATTATTATATTCTTCATTACTACCTCTATTTGGTTGAGAATGCTCATTTTGAGCCAGTTCCTCTTGCCTTCTTGCTTCCTCTTCAGCTTGTCTTCTTGCTTCCTCTTCAGCTTGGCGTCTTGCTTCTTCTTGTCTTTGCCTTTCTAGCTCGGCTTGAATTCTTTGTTCTTCTAATAGAGCAGTTATATTGGCTACTTCTGCTTTTTCACTTTCTATCTTATATGCTAAATTAGCTTGAACTATATTTAACTCATTTAATTTTTCTTGTTGTTCATCAATCATAAGTTTCATTTCGTCAACTATAGATTGCACTTCGTTGTTAGCTTTTTCTAATTCAGATTTATTTAACTCTAAAGTTTCTTGTTCACTAATTAAGTCTTTCTTAAGCTTATCCAATTCTTCTATATTCTTTTTACTTGCACTAACTAAGGCTGAGTAATTATAAAAGTTATATGCTGCATCAAATATATTATCTGATTTAAATACAACCTCTACATAAGATAGGTCTCCACCAAACTTGTACATATTACGTACAAAGACATTCTTTTTAGCTTCTTTTTCAGCTATTTCCTTAGTGTACTGATCTATTTTTAGAGTACTTTGATATATCAGATTGTTAATGATAGTTATTTCTTCTTCAATTATAGCTTTTTCATATAATGCGCTTTCTATCTTACTATCTAATTCTTGAATAGCAAGTCTCAGTTCTTCTTCTTGAGCTTCATATGAACTTAGTGTAGCCGTATCTTCTTCTATACTTTGATTGTACTGCTGTAGTTGCTCCTCAAGAGGATTTGCATAAACTACTTTATCTAATGTAGAAATTGATAAAATAAATATTAAGACTAATGATAGTCTTTTTCTAAAATTCATTTCTTCACCCCTCTTTAATATAGCCATGACAAGGTAAATGCTCAATTGATTATGATTTAATATAAAACACAAAGACAGTCCTAAGACTGCCTTTTATTTTAATATAGAATCATAATAATCTATTTCTATTAATGCCTTTTACTAACATGGTTTCAACTCTTGTAGATGATTCAATATTAGCAGTCCCATATCTATAATATATATAGGATATTAATATAATTAAGATTTTCATTAATTTAATTTCATATAATTAAAGATACATAAACTATATTTTTAATATATCTATGTATATTTATTGTAAATAATTTGTGTAATTATAGTTTACCATATATTCCTATTTGTTACAAATAAAAAAATAATAAATAAATAAAATTTACTATTTTTAGGATATAATTAATTTAAGGATAAAAAGAATTATTAGAAATGAATAGGGAGGAATTAAAGTGAAAAGTAGGTCTTGGCGGAAATATATTATATATCTTATTCTGATTGTTGGTTTATATATTACAGGTACATTATTATTGGAGATGCATTATGATAGGGCCGCAATAACATTTATGTATAACTATTGGCTAATAACATTAATTAGAATTATATTTTATGGAGGCATTGGCGTAGTATTAGGATTAGATGGATTCTTAATAGAATTAAAGCGTGAAGGAAAGTGGAAATTTAATATTCCTAAATTAATAATATTAGGAATACCTTCTCTTATTTTTTCGATACCATATATAGTAATTCTTGTACCAATTTCAAATTCATTTTCTAATATCTTTACTATATCAAGTATTATTTTAGGTTATACTTTAATATCAAGTCTATATAAAGAGGTAGAAGATGAGAAGCAATAAGAAAAAAATATTTATTATTTTAATATCACTAATCACTTTATCTATTTTGGGATGTACTAATAATTCACCTTATACTTTGACTGATAATGAAAAAATTGCAAAAGAAGATATAGAGAGTAGGGGTTATAAGTTTATTAAGTCTAAAGGTGAAATAGATAAATATATATTGGATAAAACTAAAATATGTGGAGGAACAGAAACAATTCCATATCAACAAATATGGGGTGTTCAAAGTATAAAGCCTGATGAATATTTTGAAAAGGAAATAACAACATATGAATTTATAGTAAATAACCATCCACTACAAGAACAAGACAACAATGCAAAAAATGGAGTGCAATTATATTATATGTTTGCAGATGGAAAAATAATAGGAGGCTACTCTTATCCAAATAAAGATGTAGTTGGAGCGATTTCATCTTTAGATGGTAAAACTTTAGAAGAGGTAACTGGATTAGATTTTTCTGAATGGACTGAAGAATGGAATGATAGATATTCTAAAAATAGATAAATAAAAAACTATGGTTTTTTTCTTATAAACCATAGTTTTCTTAGTTAAATTTTATAATATTTATTTTTACGTAATTGTATGTTTTTTATATCTTTATATAGTTCTAAGTAATCCAAGTATTCTTTTGAATCCTTTTTAAAGTCTATTGAGGTAGGACTCAGAAACATATATAATTCATCACTCCGTATAATATTGAAATCATTAGTATCGAAAACTTCATTTAAACCTCTTATTGAAAATAATAAAGTAGTATTATAACTTTGTTTTCCATCTGCAAGGTAATATACATTTATTTTATCTGGAAGCTCTTGAATTCCAAATTTATTTTCCCATTTATTTGGGAAGGTTAATGATATTCCTAATTCTTTATTTTCATAAAGATAAGACTTATTATCTTGTGTAATTAATTCACTATTAAGTATTAAATCATATTTAGTAAAGTTATGCTTGTAATTATACTTTCCGATGAAGAAGCCAAAAATAATAGATAATATTATGGTAATTGTAAATAAGACATATATTTTTTTAGAGATTTCTTTAAATTTTTAAATTCTTCAATAACAATAAGAGAATTATTTTCAGCTTTAAGTAAGGATATAAACTCTTCTAAAGTAACAGGCAAAACAGTATTAGGAATAAAAATTAAAGACTTCTTATTTTCTAAAGCTAAAATTAATCCATATTTCATAATATTGACTTCTTTAATTCTATTTAGTTTGAATTTAATATAACTAAATTCATTTTCTCTTATTAAATAACCATCTTCTATAGTAAAGTAGAATGTACTTT